>JABUTQ010000317.1 GCA_021443605.1 Bacteroidales bacterium
TGGTGTGCAATGAGATCCTTCGGGCTAAAGCCCTCAGGATGACGAGTCCGTCATTCTGAGGCGTAGCCGAAGAATCTCCCCGAATAGCGCTGCTTATTTGCAGACCATAATGTCTAAAATCATAGCATCGGTCTGAGTCATTCCTTGTGAGCCGATGCGTCCGAGATTTGATATCGTCTTTTCGATGTCTTCTTCTATAATCCCCTCATTTGAAGATATTTGTATCCCTTCAAGGGCGAGAATTGCAGATTGTACAGAAGAGGCTACTCCGGAAGCCACTTTCATTGCGCATCCAACTTTTGCCCCGTCGCACACCATCCCTGTGATGTTTCCGGTCATATTCTTTATGGCGGCACAGACGGCATCATATCCTCCACCCATAAGATAGACGATTCCGCAAGATGAACCGGTAGAGGCGATTACACATCCGCAAAGGGCAGAAAGCTTGCCGAGGTATCCCTTGATGTGGATTGCTATCAAGTGACTGAGAGTGAGGGCTCTAATCAGTTGTTCGTGAGACGATCCCAACTGCTTTGCCATTGAAATGACAGGCATTGTAACGGTGATTCCCTGGTTTCCGCTGCCGGAATTGCTCATAGCCGGCAGGGTGGAGCCTGCCATACGGGCATCTGATGCGGCGGCTGTGCGGGACATACAATAGAGAAGCTGTCCGTCCCCCATAATTCCGTCGTATTTCTTGCTCAAAAGCGTTTTTCCAACCTTCAGGCCATAATCGTGAGCCAACCCTTCGTCGGCAAGGGCTTCGTTGAGAGTGATGGAATCTTCTATGAATGAGAGGATCTCCAATGGGGCGGTTGTCGCAAACTCGAAAATTTCCTTTACGGTGATGGTTTGCGAGATGTCTTTTGCCGGCTCTTTCTTATCCTCCTGATTGTCGGATGCCTGCTTCTTTTCGGCAGAGAACATTACTTTGCCGTCTTCGGTAATTTCAACAATATTGTCGTGGCTTCCCGAGATTACGGCAGAAGCAGAGTGGTCATCGCCTTCGATTACAGCTTTTACATATAATTTTTCTGTGGTGTCGGCAACGTGTACCTTCACAATGCCAAGAAGTTCTTTAGCTTTTGCAAGTGCCTCTGCATTAATGTCTTTGAGTACTTCAAGACCATACTTGCTGTGCCCGCAGGTGACTCCGAGTGCAGTTGCGATGTCGAGGCCAACCATCCCTGTGCCGGGGATACCCACTCCCATCCCGTTCTTGAGGATATTCGGACTCACGGCAACGTCTATGAGTGCCGGCCTGCAGCTTTTGGTAAAATGTTCTGCGGCGGCTGCCACGGCAAGTGCCACTGCTATCGGCTCTGTGCATCCGAGAGCCGGTTTTACCTCTCTGTGAAGCAGTTGTATGAAAGTATCGTTGTTTGCCATATCTATTTTTTATCTGTTGTTTGTTTTGCTTGAGCCGCTTTTGCGAGCCTCTTGTCTCTCTTTTGCTTCTCCTTTCCGTTGGCCGATTTCATATATTTTTGCCACTGCTCTTCTGTGAAAATCTTCTCGATTCCTTTGTCCATAATGTCCATCCATTTGTCTGAAACAGCCTGGTAGGTGTTGGTGTTCCACATTCCGGCCTTGCGGAGCCCTTGCATTTCAGCATCCATTGCAGGAAGGTCGTGCTGGTAGAGAGAGTCTATCCGGAACAGCTGGACTGCATCGAGATTGAATCTTTTTTGAAATGCATCTGCTTGTTTTTCAGCTATTTCTGCAAAATCTATCGGTTCTTGTTGTTGAGGGTCCTGCGCGGCGGCATTGAACGACGCGTATACCATAAGGGCAACGATTGCCAGAGTTTTTAAAATCTTCATATCAGATAACATACTGTAATCATTTAAGGTTAAAGGTTTGCATTTGATAATGCATAATCGTAACTTCGCAACACAAATTTATACAAATAATCGATATGGAAAAAAGATTTAAGATAACGTTGGCAATTATTGCCGCTGTTTTTGCGGGCACTATATCTTCAGATGCCTGTACAAATGTTTTGGTTACGAAAGGGGCTTCGAAAGACGGCTCGGTGATGGTTACTTACGCGGCCGATTCTCACCAGCTCTACGGAGAGCTATATTTCAAGAAGGCGTCAGATTGGGCAGCCGGCTCTTTGTTGGATGTATATTGCTGGGATGAAGGTAATTACCTTGGTCAGATTCCTCAAATTCCCCATACTTATCAGACTGTGGGAAATATGAACGAGTATCAGCTTACAATCACCGAAACAACTTTTGGCGGTGTGAGAGGATTGGCAAACAAGAACGGAATAATTGATTATGGCTCACTTATTTATATCACACTTCAACGTGCAAAGACCGCCCGCGAGGCCATAGCAGTGATGGACGAACTTACCCAGACCTATGGCTATGCTTCCGGCGGGGAATCTTTCTCAATTGCAGACAAGAATGAAGTCTGGATTATGGAGATGGTTGGAAAAGGAGAAGAGAAGGGCTCCGTATGGGTTGCAGTCCGTATTCCGGACGGATATGTGAGCGCTCACGCAAACCAGAGCCGCATCCACAAATTCGATCAGAAAGATCCTGACAACTGCCTCTATTCCAAGGATGTAATCACCTTCGCAAAAAAGAAGGGGCTTTACAAGGGTAGTGACAAGGATTTCAGTTTCTGCGACACTTACTGCCCTGCCGATTTCAGCGGACTCCGCAGTTGCGAGGCTCGCGTGTGGGCAGCCTTCAACATTATGGGTAAAGGGAAGTTTGTATGGGAAGATGCATCAGGCAGTCACAGCGAGTCTGCCGACAGCTATCTCGATTTTGCTATGGGAAACAACACCACCCACAAGATGCCTCTCTATATCAAACCTGCAGAAAAGCTTGGAGTTCACGAAGTTGCGGACATTATGCGCGACCATTACGAGGGTACGCCGATGGATATGACACAGGATGTTGGCGCAGGGCCGAACCATCTGCCGTACAGATGGCGTCCGATGTCGTGGAAAGTGGATGGTGCAGAGTATGTCCACGAGCGCGCGATTGCTACTCAGCAGACCGGTTTCTGGATTCTCTGTCAAAGCCGCAGTTGGCTTCCCGACGAGGTGGGCGGAATCCTCTGGTTTGGAGTTGATGATGCTGCAACTTCTCCTCTCACACCGGTTTATACGAATATCATCTCTGTTCCCGAGTATTTTGAAGTTGGCAACGGAAGTATGATTGAGTATTCTCCCACATCTGCATTCTGGCAGACAAACAAAGTCACCCATTTCGCATATCTGATGTACGACCGCGTGGCTCCCGTCATTCGTGAAAAGATTTACCAATACGAAGACGAATGCTTCAAGGCTGTTACCGCTACCGATGCCAAAGTGCTCAGCATGTTGAGAAACAGTAATATCGATGGAGCGAAGACAGCTATGACAAATATGGTAAACGATCTTGCCACACAATATTTTAATAACTGGAAAGTGCTTGAGAATGACCTTCTTGTGAAGTTTATGGATGGAAACGTGAAGGTGCAGAATCCCGATGGTACATATAAGATTCACACCGAAGGGACAGCCATACCTGCAAGTCCGGCACATCCCGCCTTCCCCGAGAGATGGCTTCGCGGAATCGTGAACGACCACGGCGAGACTGTTAAAGTCAAATAAATTTTGGTAATACGGCAACGTTTTATACCTTTGCGCACCTTTTCTCGAGAAGATAAGGAAGTTAACCAAATTATTAACTTTAAATCAAGTATTTAAAATGGCTGTTAAAATTCGCCTTGCACGCCACGGAAAGAAAAATTATGCTTTCTATCATATCGTGGTAACAGACGTACACTCGCCTCGCGATGGACGTTACATTGAACAAATCGGAGTTTATAATCCCAACACCAATCCTGCAAACATCGTAGTTGATGGTGACCGCGCACTCTATTGGCTCAACAATGGTGCTCAGCCTTCTCCTACCTGCCGCCGTATCCTCTCTTACGAGGGTGTCCTTCTCAAGAAACATCTTGAGGGTGGTGTTCGCAAGGGAGCTTTCTCTGCAGAAGTTGCAGAACAGAAATGGAATGCCTGGAAGGCAGAGAAAGATGCAAAGGTTGCTTCAAAGAAACAATCTGTCGCTTCTGCAAAGATTGAGGCCGTAAAGAGCGCAAAAGCTGCTGAGGCCAAGGTAAATGCAGACAGAGCAGAGGCTATTGCAAAGCGCAAAGCTGAAGAGGCTGCCGCAAAGGCCGCTGAAGAGGCTGCTGCCAAAGCTGCCGCTGAAGAAGCTGCTGCAGCTGAGACTGCTGAACCTGCCGCTGAGGCATAGTGTTGCCGTTACCTTGAAATGAAGGTGCTCAAGTCATACGGAACAAAGGGTGGTGTCATAATCAGTACCCAATATTCTCCGGATGACATTGAAATTGACGAACCGGTATTCATCTGTTTTGATGGATTGCCGGTTCCTTTTTTTATCGAAGAGTGGTCTGCCAAGGGAAATACCAAGGCTTTTGTGAAATTGGAAGATGTCGATTCTCTCGAAGCAGCTGAGGAGTTGGTGGGAAGAGAGCTGTTTTTCGAAGATGAGGAATATGAGGAAAACTCTGCAATAGAGGGATTTACGATATTTTCAGAGTCTCGGGAGATGGTCGGAAAAGTGACGTCTTTCCTCGATATTCCATCGAATCCGTGCATTGAGGTTCGCAAAAGTGATGGCACCATTGTTGTCCTTCCGTGCCACAAAGACCTCGTCGTTTCGATAAATCCCGAAAAAAAACAGATTGTTCTCCGTATTCCCGAAGGGCTATGATAAACTTTCATATATAACTGATTATGAACAGATTGTTTTTTTCATTGGCTTTGCTGGTCCTCTCTTTCGTCGTTGCTCCCGCGCAGGGAGTTGACGGAGATTGGCACGGGGCATTGAGCGTGGGGTCTGCAAAACTGAATCTGGTATTTCATTTTTCAGAAGGGAAATGCACGATGGACAGCCCAGACCAGGGAGCAAAGGGGATTCCGGCAGAACTGCTTTATAATGAGAACGATTCTTTGTCGGTGACAGTGTCTGCCATTGGAGCTGCATATCGGGCAAGGCTTTCCGAAGGGAAACTGCTCGGCACTTTCTCGCAAAATGGAATGTCTTTCAAGTTGGATATGGTTCCGGGAGGAATTGTCCGTAACCGTCCTCAAACTCCGACACCTCCGCTTCCGTATCAGACACAGGAAATATCATTCAAGAACGAGGAGGATGGGGCAACCCTTACCGGTACTCTCACAACTCCTTTCTTTGTCAAAAACGCCCCTCTCGTGGTTTTCGTGTCAGGCAGCGGGCAACAGAACAGGGATGAGGAACTGTTTGAGCACAAGCCGTTTGCAGTGATTGCCGACAGACTCGCAAAGCTGGGAATCGCTTCATTCCGCTATGACGACCGCGGGGTTGGAAAATCGGACGGGATACGTGCCGACCTCACCACAGACGATTTCAAAAAAGATGCTCTGTGCGCCATAAAAATGTTGAGAGAGAAGGGGTACGGCAAGATTGGGATAATCGGTCACAGCGAAGGTGGTTTGATTGCCTTTATGATTGCGGGGGAGCAACCTTCTTCAGTCGATTTCATCGTTTCTCTTGCCGGCTCTGCCGTGAGCGGGGAAAAGATTCTCATCCGTCAGGTTATGGATCAGGCCAAGAGACTCGGACAGGAAATTACCACAGCTCAGGCAAAGGCAAATGTGCAGATGACGGCATCTTCACAGCCGTGGTACGACTTTTTTGTTAAGTATGATCCTGCAGCGGCAATCGGTAAGATTCAGTGTCCCGTCTATGCCGCCAACGGCTCAAAGGACGTGCAAGTGTATGCAGATGAGAACATTGGCGCTTTGAAAAAACTGCTCAATGTGAAGCCGGAAGACAGAATCATAGTTTATGAGGGGCTCAACCATCTTTTTCAACACGCCTCAACAGGGCAGCCGGAAGAGTATGCAGAGATAGAGGAGACTTTCTCCGAAGAGGTAATCTCAGATATTTCAGAATGGATTAAAACGATAAGCAAATGATTGATATTAAGATTGATAGCCGCGTCTGCTTCATAGAGATGCAGAATTCGCAGAAGTTGAATTGCCTGAGCACTGAATTGTGCTCGGAAGTGAGTGCAGCCATTAAAGATGCCTATGAAAAAGATTGCTGTGCCATTGTTCTGAAGGCACAATGCCGCAATGGCGTATGGAGCGCCGGTCACGATATCCATGAACTCCCAATCGACGGAAGGGATCCTCTTGCATTCCAAGTGCCTATGGAGGTGTTAATGCATGATATTCAGGATGTCCCTATTCCTGTGATTGCTTATGTGGATGGCACCGTGTGGGGCGGAGCCTGCGATTTATGCCTCTCGTGCGATATGATTGTCGCCACGGACAATGCCACTTTTGCAATTACACCGGCCAAGATTGGTATCCCTTACAATGCATCGGGAATTATGCACTTCGTGCGTCAGCTCGGCCCGAATAAGGCACGCGAAATGTTCTTCACAGCCCAGCCGCTTACGGCTATGGAAGCCCTCAATGTAGGTATGGTAAATCACGTTTCCACCACTGAAAATCTACCGGCACTGCTCGAGGAAAAACTGCTGAACCCTCTCCGCAGAAACTCGATAATAGCCATCAGTGCCATCAAGAACCAGTTCCGTCTGCTCAACAAGTCGTCTGTTTCTCTCTCGACTGAAGATTTTGAGCTCCTGCAACAGTGGAGAAACAAGGTGTACAGCGGTCCCGACTACAAAGAGGGCATCAAGTCTTTCCTTGAAAAGCGAGCTCCCAATTTTGTGCTGAGCTCCAAGGATTTGGATGAGCCCGAAGTTGAATAGGGGCACGGCTATTCCCAGTTCACTTCGATATAGTACGGCACTCCGTTGAGGACGGTGGTGTCGCCCACATATTCAACTCCCCACTTTGTGATAATCGTCTCAACAGTAGAGTTGCATTCAACAGCCACATACCATTCTCCTGCTTCGAGGGTGTCGAATTTCAACACTTTTTCGCCCCCCTTCGAGATATCTGCATAAGGTGCCTTGCCGCGGAATGCAAAATCTCCCTTGTTCAAATAAAGGAACAAATCGTATGAGATATCGCCTGTGAGAGTGACAGTTATGTTCTTCGCTCCCTTTGGCAGGGTGAACTTGAAGTGGTGATACTGCCTGTCTCCAATCATCGTGTAGTCCGGGTCATTGTCGGCAGTGCTCTTGAGCATCTCACGCTCTTCGCCCTTTTTCAATTCTCCCTTGAGGCGTGTCTGTCCGTTTCCTGCAATGGCATATTGCAACATGCCGGACATCATCAACAGCCTTTCTCCGCTCTCAATCCCCTCGGGGTGGCTTCCGCACAGCACGATGCGGCCTGTTTGATCGTTTTCTTTCCAAGCCCAGGTTGCAACCTTGCGGTGGATGCTTCTGGTGCCGTTTGCGGTAAGTGGCTCATAATCAAAATAGGTGAGGATTTCTGTCCCTTCGGGAAGCTCCTGTTCGTACATATAGCATCCGCCGTTATGTCTTACAGAATCGATGTGATTTCCCTTGAACGATGCATATTTGAGCAGAGGGGAGTCCTTCGGTACGAACATTCCGGTGTAGCTCTTTTCCAACCCTGTGGAGTGTACCCAGCCGGGCCACATAGCGATATATGTGGGTTTGAGGTTCGGCTTTCCGTCTGAAATACTACCTTTGGATGAGATATACGCCCCGGCGCAAGTGCCGACCACGCTGCCACCTCCTTTGAGAAAATCGCGATATATCTGCCTGCCCCTTTCGGTAAGGCTGTTGCCGTGTTCGCCCGCCTTGCCGCCATTGATGTAAATCATTCTGAAACGGGGGGCTCCGTCAGGGTAGAGGAGTGCGCCGTTGAGGTCTTCGGGGCTTCCGAGGATTATCTTGTTTTGATGTATGGTATCCTGATAGATGGGGGAGAAGGTGGAGGATTCTCGCTGTGTGGCCAGATACTCGAGGCTAAGGTTCAGCCAATCTGTGACGGGGAGTGTGGTCCTTGAAGTGAGTTTGATGCCTCCGTCCATAAAAATGTCTTTGTAATAGCCCGGTACAGCCGCTCTCTGCTGTGCTGTGGCGAGTCCGCTGCAGATTGTCATAATGCATACGGCAGATAGGAGAGTCTTAGATAGTTTTTCCATTAAGATATGAGTTTAGTAAGGTTTGTTTCAAAAACTTTTGTAAAGTTAATACAAGATTTGGAATATATCAAACCTCTCTCTAAAGCTCGGCAATCAAAGAAAGTACCTTGCCGGCCACGGTTGTCCAGACCTCCTTGTAGCACGCATTGTTGGTCTGAGGCCAATATGGTTCATCGGTATCGTCCCAGGTGCGGATCCCTACCGGCATTTCTCCCGTCATCTCTCCGCTTGAGAAAGAGTCCATCTGAGGGTAGTTTGCTCCCTGGCCATACACCATAGGCTGAGCAAAAGGATTTTTCCCTTCAATGAAATAGAGCTGCTCACGGGCTATCTCCGTCAAGGTGTCGTCATTGAGAAGCCGTCCACATATAGCAGCATTCTTTGCCGTAGAGAGCAATACGGCATTGTTTCCGTTGAAGATATTGAACCACACGGGGAAACGCTTCACATAATAGGTAGAATCAATCCGAATCCCGTTATTAAGCTGAGCGACATATCTTTGTGCGGCATCGTCGGGCGGAAAAAGATGCAAAGCATAGAAGTTTTCCGTGTCTTTCCATTCATCAATCATATACACACCCGAAGGAATTATATTATACGGATAAGTGTACTGCATCAAGCTTTTTATGTATTCGCCATAGAGCTTAACGGCTTCCATCCATCTCCCCTTGTCGGGGTGATTTTCTTGTGTAGTGCACAACATCTCGAGAGCCTGCATATACATATTCTCACGAGACTGATGGATATAATGCACTATCGATTTTCTCTCTTTGTCGCGATAGAAGAAGCCGGAAGTGCCATCTGCCAGCGGAGTTGTCTGCTGACAATCAAGTATATATTGTATATGCTCAACAGCCATCTCCGCATATCTCTTCTCTCCCGTAAGTTGATAAAGCCGGCTTGCAGCCCAGCTGATTGTCGCGTGGTACTGGCTCTTTGAAGTGTTGTAAGTATGCTCGTATGGCTGATAAAACTTATCATACCCATCTTTCTTGAACTTTGCCAAGGCAAAATCGAAGTCTTCGCAAGCCACCTTTTCAAGATACGATGCAAGAGCAGGGTCTTCAGGCACTTTTCCTGCCGCATAGGCTTCATATCCGGCAGTGAGGAAATTGTCAAACGCAAGGTTATGGACACGCACAGATTTTATGTCATCCATAGTGCCGAGCACGCCGTCTTGCCATATCAGAAGCCCCATACTGCTTGCCCTGTAACCATCCCCGAATCGGGAACGCAACACAAAATCGAGCCCCCACAGCGCCTCCTCGTGCAACCGTGCCGCCAAGGCAGTGTTATATGACTTAGCCTTCTCTTCCGCTTCAAACAAGGCATAGACGACATCGGCAGTTTGTAAAGTCTGTTGGCTCAAGTCTCCCGCATCGTGCCACCCGCCCGAATAGGGTATGCAAGCCGTGGTGCCATCGGGCAGCTTATGAACTGCAAGAAGGTCGGTGTGACACTTGCCGTGCTTTGAAGGAACACTATACCCGCACCGCTGGCAGAAAAGGAAGTTGAGGGCTCGCCATTGAAGATCGTTCCATGCATTCTGACCTATGGAGACAGGCATAGAACTATGCTCCCCCGCTTCAATGACGTAAAGCCCGGTTTTAGAGATTGATGAAAAATCGAGGAGCACAAACTTACCTAAATCATTATTAATCAGTTGCGTATTATTCCTAAAAACAATCTCACCCGTTGCTATGTCCCTTACGGAAAACTTTTCTTGGACATCCTCTGCAGACATAATGGCAATCTTGGCGTCGGATGCGGGGTAGTCCGCACTGCATGCAATCAGCCCCCCGGATGGCTCCCATCCGTGAGATTTATCTTGATTATCAATAAGTTGAAGTCTAATTTCGGATATCTCATAGCGCGACCTCTCTCCAAGAGTAATATCGTGACCTTTCAGAGTCACGTTAAACTGCAAATAATCGACACTGTCTCGCCTGTAATCCCCAATGTCAAGGAGATACTCATTTTCCGAATTATTGGTAAGGTTGATGAGGTGTGCACCGGTCGGAATCCTACAGTCACCCTTATCCCCTTTGGCCCTATTCTCAAACACGAGGTTCAAACCACACACCCTTGCCCCATCACATGCAGACTTAATCTTGAATGACAGCCTGTTGTATCCTTCCAGATTAGCACAATCCAATCTGACGTCAACGGCAGCAGTGCCATATACTGCATAATCGGGGTCGTCAGGCGAGCCGACTGCTCTCTTACCGGTGTGGTTCTGAAAATCAAGGATATACGTCCCGGGAATCTCTTTTTCGGACAAGACCTTTTTGCTTCGTTGAAGATGCTCTCGGCTGTGTGACGTATCCAAAGGCAGCGGGCTGTGAATAAAGCCACTTGCAACAATCTGCCTTGCAAGCTCTTCATTGTCAGAGATAAAATGATTGGCATCTCTACTTGGAGCATACATTTCTGTCTGACGGCAAGAAGACAAGCATACCATCAGTGTTAAAAGAACTAGGAAGGGACAATGTCGCATCTTAATATCAATTATGTTGTCCAGCCCAGAATATCGAATTGAGCATCAGCTTGTTATATTCCGGCATATCAACCAGCTTGGGACTATGGCCAAACTGGAAATATACGTTGCGGGCTTTCTTGGCAGTGTTGGTCCAGATGACGGGATGGTCTCCCATTTTTACCTGTGTATCAACACTGTATGACCCCTCGTCAACGGTGGCAAGCACTTTTATGCCCTCATGCACCCGTGGCGAGACATCGTATGTGTACCACTCGTCATCGGGGATTACAAAACCCTTCTCTATCCCTGTCAGGACGGGATGGGGAGTATTCTCTGTCACAAGCATTCCATCCGAAAGCTCGGGGATATAATCCTTGAAACGTACCCCTCCCATAAAATCCCAAAACCACTCCCACATAGGGAATCCGTCAAACTCGCCAAGGAGTGTTGCGTGGTGCATTCCGATATACCCGATAGTTCCATTATCTATGGCTTTTTCAAAGGCGGCCTTATTTTCGTCCGACCACCTGTATGGAGGATAATCGAGCTGGATAAACACATCAAAATCAGACAAATATGCATCATTGATGCAATCGGGAGCCTTTATCATGGTGGTGGTGAATCCGTTTTCTTCTCCAAGTTTCTCCAACCAAGGTACGGTTGCATCACAAAACTCCTTGTGTCCCGCTCCCTCATACAAAACAAGAATGCTTAAAGGTTTCTTATCCGTGCAAGCTACAGACAGGATTACACAAAATGCCACCGTGACAATGTACAGAAAAATATGTCTCAATGTTTTCATACCAAAGATATTATCTTATTATTGTTTATCCGATGATTTCACTTTTGAACCGATAAGGGCATAGAGTAACATTATTGCTTCGCCAATCAGCACAAAGAGCCAGGTGAAACGCCAACTGCCCGCCATATCGGCAAGACCACCCTGTATGATGGGCAGAATCGCTCCTCCGACTACCCCCGTCATAAAGACACCCGTTGCGATCGAGGTGTATTTGCCAAGACTGTTGGTGGCAAGGGTAAAGATGGCACCCCACATCGTAGAATGGAACAGTCCGGTGAAGGCAAGCAACCACGGGCTGTCAAACAACACCGCCAAGACAAGGAGCGTCGATGCTGCTAATGTATTGACACACAGCTGCACACGCGGAGAGATACGGCTGAGAGTACTTCCGACACTCCTCCCCACCAACATACCGCCCCAATATATGGTGGCCAACAATGCGGGTGAAGCGAGGCCGTTCTCTATGGCATACATATTAATGTTTGCTCCGATACACACCTCACACCCGACATAAAAGAAGATGGCTATCACGCCAAGGGTGAGATGTCTGAAAGACCAGATGCTGCGCTCCAACTTCTCTCCCGATGCGTTACGGCTCTCCTGTATATCAGGCAGAGGCAAAATCTTGAGAAGAACAAATACGATAAGCATCACCGCGGCAAGGCAGAGAAATGGTGTCATAATCTGGCTTACCTGCACATCTTGCATCGCTACGCCGCCGAACACTATCCCAGTGACAAAATAAGGAGCTGCTGTCGTGCCTATCGAATTGGCTGTCCCTCCGATGGCAAGCCTCTGCACCGCCTGTGTACCTTTTACGTCACAAGCCGTAAGGTAGGGGTTGATGACAACCTGGAGAATTGTGGCGGAACTGCCAAGAACAAACGATCCGAGAAGGAAAATGATAAACCCTACCGGTATCACTATCTCTCCAAAATTGAAGACAGAACCTGGATACTTTACCGTGAACCAAGATGAGAGGAAAAACAAAAGAAGCCCCACCACCATCACGACCACACCCCTGAGCAAGGTGACTTTATATCCTTTCCGATCTACCCACTTGGCACCGATGATTCCCGCAATGGGGTAAGCGAGAAACCAACTGAATGTTATGAGTGTCGCCAAAGTGTTTTGATAATGGCCTGCATTTGAGAGAAACGCTTCCTGCAGCGGCCCTTG
>JABUTQ010000149.1 GCA_021443605.1 Bacteroidales bacterium
CCAAATCGGCGCGGCCTGGAGAAAAAAACTACATCTTCATTACCATTTGCCATCTGCCATACAAGGTCTGTCTTATCGACATACATCTTGCCCTCCTTACGAATCACGGAGAATTCCTGAGTGCTTACCGGAAGCGGTTTTAAATCAGATGGTTTCCTGTTCATGGCGCGAAAATTATACAGCATTCAAAGATAAAAAATCTTTTTTAATCACAAAAACTTGCATAGTTTGAAAGAACTGTCAGCGAACGACTTCTTCGGATGTAATCCCTTGAAGAATTTCCGGGGCGATTCTCTCCATCATTGCGTAGGCGGCATCGAAATCGTTTGGAATTTCGCCATCGAGAATGGCATTCTTGATTTGTTCCTTGATTTCACCAATCAGATTGCAAGGGGGGATGTGGTAGCGTTCCATCACTATCTCCCCTGTAATCGGATTCTTGAAATTGCGGATGCGGTCTTTCTCCTCCACTTCAATCATCTTCTCTCGCACGTGCTCGTAATTTTTCTTGAAAGTCTCCACTTTCTTGTCATTCTTTGATGTGATGTCGGCCTTGCAGAGAATCATCAAATCGTCCACGTCGTCTCCGGCATCAAACAGCAGACGGCGCACCGCCGAATCTGTAACTTCGTCTGTTACAAGGGCTATCGGGCGAAGATGGAGCAATACCATCTTCTGGACATATTTCATCTTTTCGTTGAGGGGCATTTTCAGACTCTTGAAAATCCCCGGAATCATCTTTGCCCCGACGAAATCGTGATTGTGGAAAGACCATCCGACAACAGGTTCAAATTTCTTGGTGGAGGGCTTGCCGATATCGTGCAGCAGAGCAGCCCAGCGGAGCCATAAATCGTCGCTTGCAGCCGCCACGTTGTCCAACACCTGCAGCGAATGGTAAAAATTGTCCTTGTGCCCTTTCCCGTCTTGGGTTTCCACCCCTTTGAGGGCTGCAACTTCAGGCAGAATGGCATCTAAAAGATTGGTTTTGTCCAGAATGAGGAATCCTCGCGAAGGTGTTTTTGACATCAAGATTTTATTGAGCTCTTCCGCTATCCGTTCCCGGGAAAGAATCGCGAGACGGTGCTTGTTGCGGCGAATGGAGTCCATCGATTCATCCACGATGGTGAATCCCAACTGTGTGGCGAAACGGACGGCGCGAATCATTCGTAGGGGGTCGTCACTATAGGTAGTGTCGGGGTCGAGGGGGGTGCGGATTATCCCCGCGTCCAAATCTCGAATCCCTCCGAAGGGATCCACAAGCGAGCCGAAATCCTCTTTCTGCAGGCTGAAAGCCATTGCGTTTATCGTGAAATCGCGGCGCAGCTGATCGTCTTCTAGAGTGCCGTCCTCAACGATGGGCTTGCGGGAGTCGTGGGTGTATGATTCTTTCCTCGCCCCCACAAATTCAACTTCCACTCCTTTGTGTTTGAGCATTGCGGTGCCGAAAGTCTTGAATACCGACACCTTTGAATGGAGCACTGCCGCTACCGCCTTTGCCAGTTCAATCCCGCTCCCCTCAACCACGATATCTACGTCGTTGCTCTTTCTGTGCAGAAAATAATCCCTTACGTAACCTCCTATCACAAAGGCTCTTACCCCTTGGGCTTCTGCCTGTTCCGATACCGTTTTGAATATAATGTTGTTCAGAATATCAATCATTGCACATCTCTGAATATGTAGGAAAATGATTCTCCGGCTTGTATGTGCCGTCATCTCCGCGTTTGCAAAGATAAGATGTTTTGCCGTTTGTAATCAAGATATATTTAACCTTCAGCACCATATTGTATCCGATAACCTGGTCTATCACGGCATTGTCCAACGTCACTTCGGGCTTCTTGCACTCCACCAGAAGAATCATCGTCAGGTTGCGGTCGAATGCCACGATGTCCGCCCGTTTGTCCAACTGCCCTGCCTTGAAAGCATATTCGCTCGAAACCAGATGCTTGGGGAAGCCGTATCTATCTACCAAAGTGGCGATTACCCCTTGTCTCACTTCCTCTTCGGGAGTGAGTTCGACATATTTTTTGCGCAGCGGGTCGAAAATCTTCATTACAAGGCCAAAGGTAGAAAAAAAATACGTATCTTCGCCTTATGGCTAAGCAGACTGCAGATATTGACGCACAATACAGGGCGTTGGAGAAAGAGATTCTCAGTGGAGACATAAAACCTTTCTACCTCCTTTTCGGGAAAGAACACTATTATATCGACAAGATTTGTAACTTGCTGATGGAGAATGTATTGGCTCCGCATGAGCGGGATTTTGCCCAAATCGTCTATTTTGGCGCAGATGTCACATCTCCACAGATAGTCAGTGCCGCCCGCCAATACCCTATGATGGCTTCACGTCAGCTTGTTGTGGTTAAGGAGGCCCAGATGGTCAAGAAGATAGAGGATGTCGGATTGTATTTCTCCAATGTCGTCCCGAGCACCGTGCTGGTGATTTGTTACAAGACTCCGACCGACAATATGTCAACGAAAAACGTTGACAAACGGACAAAATTCTACAAGGATGCCTCCAAAGTAGGTGTCGTGTTCGAGTCCAATCCAGTCCCGGACTACAAAATGACGGGCTGGATAGAAAATCTCATAAAGTCAGATGGTTACTCCATCGAGCCTGAAGCATCCGCTCTTTTGGCAGAGTATTGCGGCACAGATTTGAACAAAGTGGTTTTAGAGTTCGACAAACTCAAAAGATCTATCTCAGGAACCGGCAAGAAATCAATTAGTTCGGGCGATGTGGAAGAAAATGTTGGGATGAGCCGCGAGTTCAGTGTCTTTGAACTCACGAAGGCACTTTCCAACAAAAATGCTCCTGAATGTTATAAGATCGCCGCTTTTTTCGGTGAATCCATAAAGCGTTTTCCGTTGCCAATCATAATGGGAGCGCTCACGAATCACTTTTTGAGATTGCTGAAATATCACGCCGCCGTAAGTCAAGGGCTCGGAAGTTCGGAAACTGCATCGGCAATAGGGGTTAACCCTTACTTTTTGAGAGATTACCAGACGGCTGCCCGAAATTATCCCCAGAAAAAGACAATGGCAGCCATCTCGGTATTGAAAGAGTATGACTATCGCAGCAAAAGCAATGCAAGGGGCAACGCTTCCGATGCAGAACTGCTTATCGAATTGATTTCAAGATTGCTAAATATTTGATACTATGGATAATAATAAAATTTGGAGAACTATTGTCACGATTTTCGGAACAGCTGTTTTCATATTCCTGCTATGGTATTTCAGGACAATTGTGGTATATGTGGCCATAGCTGCTGTTATTGGACTTGTCGGCAGACCGATAATGCATTTCCTTGCCAAGCTTCGAATCGGGAAGGTAGCTTTGCCCAAACCCATTGCCGCCATAATTACCATCTTCTTCATTTTTGGTTTAATGTTGTCTATGGCATTGCTGCTTCATCCGCTTGTCTCAGAGATTATGACTCAGGCGCAAGTAATGTCCGCACAACTTGAAACCACCAACGTGGCAGCCCCAATCGATTGGCTGAACGAATATCTCATAGATAATTTTCCCCGCCAATTCAATGAAGGATTCCGCATAGAGACGACCGTTTTCAATTTTATGATGAACAAGCTGAATCTCTCCTCATTGACAAGCGTGGTGTCGTCATTCTTCTCAATCATAAGCAGTGTGGCGGTTGCACTTTTTTCCGTAGTCTTTATTTCCTTTTTCTTTCTGACTAACGAGGGGATGATTTCAAGATTTGTGATTTCAATGATTCCGGACCAATATGGCGAGAAGGCCAAAAAAGCATTCGATTCGTCTTTTAATCTGCTTTCGAGATATTTCATCGGCATTATTCTGGAATGTCTCGGCATATTCATTCTCAACAGCCTTGGTCTTCTGTTCATTGTAAGGTTGACTCCCAGCCTTGCGATCGTCATCGCCTTGATTACAGCCATCTTGAACGTAATCCCGTACATTGGGCCTCTGATTGGACACTGTGTGGCGCTCGTTATGGCAGTAGTCACATATATGTCCACAGGGTTGGACGTGTCGTTCTTTACCTATCTTCTTATCACGTTTGCCGTGACGATGACCACTCAACTTGTTGACAATTACCTGTTTCAGCCCCTTATATACTCAAGCAGCGTCAAGGCGCATCCTCTTGAGATTTTTATCGTGATTCTCATGGCGGGACATATCGGTGGTATGGTTGGTATGCTTGTCGCCATCCCATGCTATACGGTGCTCAGGGTGATAGCAAGTGAATTCCTCCAAGATTTCAAACTTTTCAGGACAATTTCCAGAAATATATAAATATAAAACAGTCATTTATGGCAGAAGAGAAAAAGAAACTCGCATTGCATTGGAAGATATTGATTGGCATCGGAGCCGGAATAGTTTTCGGCATTACTATGTCTTCGATATTTCCATTTGAAAAATGGTCTCCGTTTGTCAGCTGGGCGGGGGACATTTTCCTTCGCGGATTGAAAATGATTGTCATTCCGCTGGTTTTCACGTCGATAGCTCTTGGTGTGGCCGGTATGGGAGAGTCAAAGTCATTGGGAAGGATAGCCGGAAAGACTTTCGCATTTTACATCGCCACAACTGCGATAGCGGCAGTCATCGGACTTCTGCTTGTAAATATAATCAAACCCGGAGTGGGGGCTTCTCTGAATCTTACAGAAAAGGTCTCTTCCGTTTCAGGGCAGAAAGTCTCCATTTTGGATCAAATTGTGGGGATTGTCCCATCGAATATATTTGAGGCGTTGAGCACAGGGAATCTCCTTTCCATCATCTTCTTTGCAGTTATATTCGGATTTTTCATAAACAAGGTCGCAATAAAGGACCAGACCACTCTGAAAGATTTGTTCAAAGCTGTATATGAGGTGATTATGAAGATTACTTTCTTCATAATATCACTTGCTCCTTATGGCGTTTTTTCAATCGTAGCAATCGTGGTGGGCAAGCAGGCTTCCGATATTCAGGGGTTGCTGAACATCGCCGGAAGTCTTGGAATCTTCGTTCTGGTAATCTGGGGAGGTATTCTGTTCCACGGTGGGGTTATACTCCCATTTCTGGTCAGGACATTGGCAAAAGTTTCCCCGTGGAAGCATATTTCAAAGATGTCTTCAACTCTTCTCACGGCATTCTCCACTTGCTCTTCCGGTGCGGCCTTGCCCATCAATATCCGGGATACTCAGGAAAAATGCGGTGTCTCCGCCAAGATTGCCGGTTTTACATTGCCTCTTGGAAGCACTATAAATATGAATGGCACAGCACTTTACGAGTGTGTTGCGGCAATTTTCATTGCGCAGGCGTATGGAATTGATTTGAGCATCGTCCAACAGATTACCATTGTCTTCACTGCTTTGCTTGCAGCCATCGGTTCGGCAGGTATCCCTATGGCGGGGATGGTGATGCTTACAATCGTGCTCAACGTCGTGGGCCTTCCTCTTGAGGGAATCGGTCTCGTCCTTGCAGTGGAGCAACTCTGTGATATGCCTCGATCTGTAGTGAATGTCTATGGAGATTCTTGCGGCGCAATTATCGTAGCCCATTCCGAGGGGGAAAAACTCACAATTTAATTGTGGAACTATTTTTGAACAAGGCGTCAAGAAATATTAAAAAATAAAGAGATGAAGTTGATATTCTTGTTATTGGGACTTACATACGGAACTTCTTCCGTAAAGTGGCCGGATGGTGAATACACAAAACTTTGGGAGCAGGCCGAGGAGGCGATGAAGGTCGATCTGCCGCAAAAAGCGGTATCGTACCTCAAGGAGATAGAGAAAAAAGCCATTGCAGCCGGTGACACGTTGGAGTTGTACGATGTCCTGGATGTCATCAGCAATAACCTCCGTTCATATAATTGGAAAGAGGCCAGGGTATATGGCAATCGTGTAAGTCAACTTGAACAGACTCTCGAAAACGACCTCGATGCGAATATAAAGAAATATGCCTCACATCCGAAGTTGGATATTCTTCTCCTTTGGAAGGTAAACAATATGAAGTGGGAAGAAGATCGCCAGATGGATCATAATTCTGAAAATTATCTTAAAATCAAGCAGTTGTGTGAAGAGATAATGAAGACTTATCCCAAGTCTCCGCGACTGGACGATTTTCGGGAGATTGTTGCAGGGATGGATTCGAAAGACATTTCAATGGAGTGCTGCGATGCGTTCAGCCCCGGTTCAGAGCAGCTTTTCAGGTTCAGTACAAAGAATGTAAATCAAATCAACATAGAGCTTTTTAAACTTGGAACGGACAGCAGCACTTTGGTCGGTAATTTTAAGATAACCAGTTTGCAGGACAAGTACAATATCGCCGAGTCGAGCTCCACCAGAATCCCTTTCTCTGAAAAAGGGATATATAAAGTAGTGGCATCCTGTGGAGATGCTTCTGTAAGTAAAACGCTGTATGTCAGTAATGTGGCAGCGGCAAGGCGCCAAATTGACGGCAAGTGGCAGATTTATGTAGCCGACGTCAATACCGGAAAGCCCGCGGACGAAGTCACCGTCACTGCGGTTACAACGATGAAAAATTCAACCCCTTTCATCAAAGGGGGAAAGAATGACAATGTTGTGGTTTCGGAGAAGAGCTATCGTCTGGACGGTTTTACAGACCTTGACCAAAAGCTCATGAACGACAAAGGGTACAGTTCCATCCTCGTTCTGGATGTTAATGGGGATTCCTTCTCGTACCAGAACATCATAGACAGACCGGCAAGATACAGAAATGAGGAGAAAGACAAATCGCTTGTGAAAGGGGCGGTCGTATTCACGGACCGCAAGCTCTACCGTCCGGAAGATGAGATTCAATTCAAGGTAATTTGCTATTCTACCCGTGGAGACAGTGGCGAAGTGATGGCAAAAGAAAACGTGACAGTCCGGCTCTATTCCCCGAAACATCAACTTGTTGGTAATTCTATTTTATTGAAAACCAATAATATGGGGTCGGCAAGCGGAAGTTTCAGAATCCCGAAAGACTCTGAGAACGGCCGTTATACGATTAATGTCAACAATTTGGGATATGCTTCGTTTAGGGTGGAAGAATACTCCACTCCCGATTTCTTCATCGATCCCGAAATTGACAAAGGAACCTATTCTTTCGACGATGTTCTCACTGCAAAAGGATTTGTGAAAGGATATGCCGGCGTGCCTGTCTCCTCTGCCGAGATTGAATACGAAGTGATGGCTGCTTCTTGCTCATCTCCACGCGATTACGACTATTATTACGTTTCCGAGAAGATTGCCGAAGGGAAGATAAATACAGGCGCGGATGGTAGTTATGCCATCAACTTCAAGGCTAAAAGAATTGGCGATAAGGCTGTAAAGAATGTACGGTATCAAGTCTTTGTCAAGGCCACAAACCCTGTCGGAGGCACTTGCGAAGAGTTCCAGACTCTCTATGCCGCAGAAAGTCCGGTATTCTTGAGCGCAGCCTTTGCACAATCTTCTATGCAGGATTCGATGATGTTGGTTGACAAGAACAAGAACAACGGATTTGTAATCAATGCCAAGAATCTTGCAGATGGGGACGTGGATATCGATATAAATTACACTTTATCAAAGGACAACAAGATTGTAAAGAAAGGCGTTACAAGATATGGACAAAAGATTGCCGTAGATTTTGCTTCTATGGAATCCGGCAGTTATCGGCTTGATTATAGTGTTCAGTGGCGTGGGCGCAAGATTGAGGACAAATGTACATTTGCATTGTTTGCCCTTGATGACAAGAAATCACCGATTGCCGCAGACCTGTTCTTCTATCCCGTCGAGGAGAGCGGAATCGGCTTTATGATTGGAACGAGCTGCGATGACCTCTATGTCGAGGCAGAGGTGATAGACCGCGATAAAGTGCTTCACAGAATCCCTATCCATCTTTGCAACGAGAGCAGATATTTTGAATTTCCTTACAAGGATAAATATAATGATGCCGTGATATTGAGCATTTTCGGATTCAGGAATGGGAAGTCATTGAATGAGGTCCACACGTTCAAAAGACCAAAAGACAAGACCACATTTGATTTGAAAATCAGCTCTTTCCGTGATAAGACCACACCTAAGACAAATGAAACTTTTGATGTTGTCGGCCCTTCCGGAGCAGAGCTTGCAGTTTCAATTTTTGATGTCACTACAGACAGATATGGCTCTAACAGCTTCTGGTTCAATCCATTCTATGAATATAACACCTACGCCCCAAATATCTCGACCAACCTGAGATGGACTTCAACCGTGAGGTTTTATGACAAGACTGGAATAAGGACAAAGTCCGAGCTCGGCGCATTGCGCAGGGGAGGCGCGATGGAAATTGAATCAGACAAGATGATGGCAACCGAAAATATGGCAGCTCCGGTTTTGACTATGGATATGGCTGCCGGTGCTTTCGAAGAAAGCGATACCGCATACAGTATGAACAACAAGGAAGCCAATGTAGAAGCTGAAGAGGAGAGTCTCGATAACGCCGATGTCCGTACAGATTTCGGTCAGACTTTGGCATTTATCCCTCACCTGCAGATTGGTTTGCTCGGCAAGGAGTCTGTGTCCTTCACCACCACTGATGCCCTTTCAACCTTCAGGGTGATGGTTTTCGGACATACCAAAAAAATGCACAGAGGATATGTTGAAAAGTCTTTCATAGTGGCCAAAGAGGTGATGGTAAATTGCAACCTGCCTCAGTTCGTAACGGCTTCGGATAAGATTACCTTCCGTGCAAATATCGCAAATTCAAGCGATAAGGAGCATTCAGGCAAGGCTGTGATTGAGATAAACGATGCAGAGACAGGAGAAAAGATTGCCGGGCAGAGCAAAGAGTTGTCTCTCCTTTCCGGTGCTCAGAGCGATGTGGCATTCGATGTTGATATCCCCGAAGGGGTGTCGAAATTGGAAGTGAAGATAGGTTTCAACGGCAAGAACATATCTGACGGCGAGAGACATATCATCGAAGTGATTCCTTCAGCTCAGAAAGTGACTGAGGCTGTGGCATTTGTCATTGGGGGAGAGATGAATCGCAAAATGGCCGAGAAGGAAGCCGAGCAACGATTCGGCCGGTTCCATGGCACAATGGAGTATCGTGAATATACAACCCTCTCTGCCGTAAAGGATGCCGTAAAGAACATAAACAAACCATTGAACAAGAATGTTATCGGCTGGATCGAATACCTTTGGCTCAACAGTGTGAAGGCATACATAGACAATGGCGCTCCCAAGGTTGATGTCGAAGCGGCCGTTACCAATATCAAGGCTGCGCAGAACGGCGATGGAGGATTTGGCTGGTTCCCTCAGATGCTCTCATCCGACTGGCTCACGCTTATGTTCCTGGAGAAGATGTCCCAGCTGGACAACCTTGGAATACAGGATATGAAGCCTTTCGATGAGATCCGCAAAAAGGCTGTCTCTTATATAGATGGAGAGATTGAAAGTGAATTGGGCGATAAGGAGATATATTACGATATGCTTGTATCTCTCTATTACGTCCGCCTTGCATACGGACAATATCAAATGCCGGAGAAAGTTGCCACCGGTCTGAAGACACTTGTAAGTTGGCTTGACAAGGGGTGGATTAAACAGCCGATTCTCGAGAAAGTGAAGATTTGCCGTATCCTTCTCGATTGCAAGACATCTTACGGCTTCAACGCCAAGGACATAGACAAGATTCTCAATCCGATAGTAGCATCTTTGAAAGATTATGCTGTTGTAAATAAGACACTTGGGGTGTATTATCCCAATGCGGTGATGCCTTTCCGCGGATTGCTCCATACTGAGATTTATGCACACTCAATGTTGCTTGACCTATTTAACCGCCTCGGTGAGAAGGAGATGGTTCGCGGGCTCACACAATGGCTGATGCTTCAGAAACATAATCAGGCCTGGGAAAACAACGTGGCTACCTGCGATGCAGTTTATGCGTTGTTGAGCAATAAGGTGGAGGACGTGAAGTTCGGTGCCGTATATTACACCTATACTGCTCCTATGTTGTCACTCGATGAGACTGGTAAGGAACTGAAAGTCAAGAGGACATTTGTCCTTGACGGCAAGACGCTCAAAGAAGGAGACCGTCTCCGCAAGGGGGATAAGGTCACGATGAACCTCGAGGTTTATAGTGATGAAAACCGCTCTTTCGTGGAGATGACGGCAATGCGTCCTGCTTGCCTCTATCCGGTTGACGAACGCTCTTATCCGATGTGGACAAGCTATTTCGAGCAGAAGGCATCTTGCAGCAAATACTATTTCCAGACTCTTGCCGAAGAGGATACCCACTATTCACAAGATTTCTACGTGACACAAGACGGTATATTCAATTCGGGAACAGTAACTATTGAAAGTACCTATGCTCCCGAATATCGCGGACACACAGGCGCTTACAAGATTGAGGTGAGACAGAAATGATAAACTTTAGCATTGGAAAAATTATATGAAAATAGCAGTAGCTGGCACCGGATATGTAGGCTTGTCAATAGCCACTCTGCTTGCGCAGCACAATGAAGTGACGGCCGTGGATGTCATCCCCGAAAAGGTGGATATGATAAATCGCAGACACTCTCCCATACAGGATGAGTATATCGAGAAGTACCTATCTGGTGAGGATATTGACGGCAATCCTCTGACACTCAATCTAAAAGCCACCCTTGACGGCCGTGCCGCCTATAAAGATGCAGAATATGTTGTAATTGCGGCACCAACCAATTATGATGCGCAGAAAAATTATTTCGACACCAGCCACGTGGAAGATGTCATCAATCTTGTGCTTGAGGTGAATCCGGATGCGGTGATGGTGATAAAATCCACTATACCGGTTGGTTATTGCCGCTCACTCTATGTGAAGTATGCGCCGCAGTTTTTATATCGGCCCGAATTGAAGGGGAAAAAATTCAACCTTTTGTTTTCTCCTGAGTTTCTGCGTGAAAGCAAGGCGCTCTACGACAATCTCTATCCGAGCCGTATCATTGTTGGATACCCCAAAATAATCGACATAGACGACAAGAATTTTACAGAAGAGAATGCTGCCATAACTGCCATAAGCAATCCGGATGCGGAGAAACACGCCACAATTTTTGCCGATTTGCTCAGGCAGGGTGCTGTCAAGAAAGATGTCTATACCCTTTTTATGGGGATGAAAGAGGCGGAGGCCGTGAAACTCTTTGCGAACACATATCTTGCCTTGAGAGTGAGCTACTTTAATGAACTTGATACTTATGCCGAGATAAAAGGGCTTGATTCAAAGGCGATTATCGAAGGGGTTGGACTTGACCCGAGAATCGGGACGCATTACAATAACCCCAGTTTCGGTTACGGTGGATATTGCCTTCCTAAAGACACGAAGCAGCTTCTCGCCAATTATGAAGATGTCCCCCAGAATATGATGACTGCCATTGTGGAGAGCAACCGCACCCGTAAAGACTATATCGCAGACCGAGTGTTGCAGATAGCCGGAGCATACGGGAGCAACAGTTCGTTTGATGCAAGCAAGGAGCGCGAAGTCGTCATCGGGGTGTATCGCCTCACGATGAAGAGCAATTCCGACAATTTCCGTCAGAGTTCGATTCAGGGAGTGATGAAGCGCATTAAGGCGAAGGGGGCCACGGTAATCGTTTATGAGCCTTCGCTTGAAGATGGAAGCACCTTCTTCGGCAGCCGTGTGGTGAACGATCTTGATAAGTTCAAGGCTAAGAGTCAGGCAATTATAGCAAACAGATATGACTCCAGCCTCGACGACGTGATGGAAAAAGTATATACAAGAGATATTTTCAAGAGGGATTAGAGGACTATGCTCCATATATTAGTTACAGGATGTGCCGGTTTTATTGGAAGTTTTCTCTGCAAGAGGATTCTGGCAGAGAAAACTGATGCTGTGGTCATAGGAATCGACAATTTGAACGACTACTACGATGTCCGTATCAAGGAATGGCGTCTCGAACAACTTCTCAAGTTTGGTGACAGGTTTGTCCCCATTCGTGGCAGTATCTCAGACAAGTCGTTGACAGATAAAGTTTTTGCAGAGTATAATCCGGAAATCGTAGTGAATCTTGCGGCTCAGGCCGGTGTTCGATACAGCATAACGAACCCCGATGCATACATAGAGAGCAACATCATAGGATTCTATAATGTTCTTGAGGCGTGCCGCCACAGTTATGATAATGGCGCCCAAGGTGTGAGACATCTTGTATATGCCTCATCGTCAAGTGTATATGGGAATAACGAAAAAGTGCCATACAGTACTGACGACAATGTCGACAATCCTGTAAGCCTTTATGCGGCAACCAAGAAGAGCAATGAGCTGATGGCTCACGCATATTCGAAGATATACGACATCCCATCGACAGGATTGCGTTTCTTT
Source organism: Bacteroidales bacterium (assembly GCA_021443605.1). Lineage (GTDB taxonomy): Bacteria > Bacteroidota > Bacteroidia > Bacteroidales > UBA932 > Equibacterium. The sequence continues at coordinate 12,296 of JABUTQ010000149.1, forward strand.
ACGGTATATGGCCCCGCGGGGAGACCAGATATGGCATATTTCAGCTTTACCGACAAATTGTTGAAAGGGGAGAAGATAAAGATTTTCAACTACGGAAACTGTTTGCG
>JABUTQ010000089.1 GCA_021443605.1 Bacteroidales bacterium
CTGAGCAAGATTATCTTGTCTGAAGGGGAATAATTGATTGATTTTACCAGATTTTGTATCTGGGAATTGGTTGCGGAAGGAGCTTGGATAAAAAACTTGTTGTACTCTGCAAGATACTCAGCCCTGGTGTCCATCGGAGAGATGATGGGAACTTTTTTATCCTTACAGTAATCGGCAAACAGCGGGAGGTCTTTTGCCGAAGCCGGCCCTACCACAAAATCGAAATCCTTGAAATCGTAGTCAGAGAAAATCTCGGTTTGGTCTTCATAATCACTCAGGTCTATTACGGTGAGTGTTATCTTTAAGCCATTGTCTTTCAAATCGTTGACAGCAGTCAAGAAGCCGCTGTAGAAGTCAAGGTAATTTGTAGATGGATTCTCGGACCTCGCATCCAGAGGGAGGATGAGGGCCGCTCTCGCCTTGCCTGACAACGGGACGAAGCTGAAGGCGTCTTCATCTTCGTTATTGACTGTTTCATCGGAAACTTCGGCAGGGTTCTCGATGACCGTATTGTCTCCCTGCCGTTGAATTTCCGAAGTGGGAATGAGCAGTTGTTGCCCACTCTTTATTGTCTTGTTCTCTATATTGTTGAAAATCAGGATGCTTTCAACAGAAATGCCATATTTTCTCGATATGCTCTCGATACTCTCGTACCATTTTACCCGGTGAACCTTCGCCACTTCCTGGGCAGATACACTCAAACTTAAGAGTAGAGCAAATAGCGATATGACAAGGCATTTCTTCATGGAACCTATTTATTTCTGTTTTTGATATATACTTCGTTGAGACCCTTGAGAACGTCTTCTGTAATGTCAAGTGCAGCAGATGCCTCGATGACGATGTTCGTTGCAGCTGATGTGGTGATTATGGCTGCAAAGTTGTGTTCTGCATTGTAAGACTTGAGATAGGTCTTGATGGCATCCATAATCTGGTTGTTGAGAACCAGCTCCTCTTCCTGCAATTCATATTGTTTCTGGTTGGCCTCGTTTTGGAGCGCTTCCTGACGCTGAAGGAGAGCCTGCTGTTGCTCTTCTGCCTTTGAACGGGTGAGAAGCCCTTTCTGAATCTGGTTTTCAAATGCTTTCATATCGCTTTCAAGCTTTCTCCCTTTCTTCTGAAGCTCGTCCTGAACTCCCATTGCCTTGCTTTGGAATGCAGACATAAGGTCGTTGTACATATCATAACGCATTACAAGCGAGTCGATTTGGATATAAACGATATCTCCGGAAACGGCACTTGCACCATTTGATGAAGTTGAAATTACCGACTGTTTTTTACCACAGCCGCCTGTCAGATTCAAGATCAGAACTGCAATCGCCACGAGAAGTGCTGCAATACTGAGGATTAAAGAGGTCTTTTTCATTTTAGATTTTAAATTATTTGTTTATAATATTTTCCTGAATTTTCGAAACTGCAAATATAATACTTTTTTTGACAACGCGTGCAGCCGCAATTAACGTACCACAAGCCTGTCGAGATATGCCTTGATGGTGTTTTCCAACCCCATATATAATGCATCGCATATTATGGCGTGTCCGATGGACACTTCGTCTGTCCATGGGATTGTCGTTACGAAATAGTTGAGGTTTTCGAGGTTGAGATCGTGGCCGGCATTCAGTCCGAGGCCGCACTCCTTTGCCTTCAGGGCAGCGGCATAGTATGGGGCAATGGCCTTTTCGGGGCTTGTTGTGAACACATCGGCATAAGCCTGTGTATATAGCTCAACACGGTCGCACCCCGCCTCTGCAGCATTTTCAACCATCTCCGGCACGGGATCCACGAAGATGGAGCATCTGATTCCTTCAGAATGAAAAATTTTGCATATATCCTTGAGGTACTGCTTGTTGCGGATAGTGTCCCAACCGGCGTTGGACGTGAGCACGTTCTCAGCATCGGGCACAAGCGTAACTTGGGCAGGGTGATTTTCAATCACAAGTTTGATGAATTGGTCGATGGGATTCCCCTCGATGTTGAATTCGGTGGAAATAACACTTTTTATTGCCGGTACGTCTGCGTATCTGATGTGCCTCTGGTCTGGACGCGGATGTACCGTAATCCCTTGGGCTCCAAATCTTTCACAATCAACGGCCGCTTTCACGACATCCGGATTGTTTCCACCGCGAGCATTGCGTATCGTCGCTATCTTGTTTATGTTGACGCTTAATCTTGTCATAGTTCATATCTTTTGTGAATACAAAAATATAACTTTTTATGGTAAATCTTCCATAATGCCGTACATTTGACCGCTAATCATACTTTGCTGAAATGAAGATTGCATTGTTTGGAAAGAGAATCGGGGAGTCTACGGCCGAAAGCATATCACACCTTATCGGTAAGATGGATGCTTCGGGCGTTTCGTTATGCTATCACAGACAGTTTTTTACCGATTTGCTCCCCTATTGTCTTGGAAAACTCCCTGCGGGCGAGCTTTTTACCGGATCGTGGGATATGCCGAAAGACGTTGATATGCTCCTTGCTTTGGGAGGAGACGGCACTTTCCTCAGGGCTGTCACCTTGTTGAACGGCCTGGAGATACCTGTGGCGGGGATAAATTTCGGAAGGCTTGGATTTCTCACCACGGCAAAGACCGGAGAGGGGGTGGAAAAAAGTATAGACGATATCATAAATGGCCTTTATACGATTGAAAAGCGTCTCATGCTCTCCGTGAGCGGAGAAGCTGTGCCGAGTGGCACTTATCCGTGTGCGCTGAACGAACTTTCAATCCAGCGCAACGGATCCTCGATGCTCGAATTCTCAATCTCAGTCAACGGGAGGTCGCTCCCGCCATATCTTGCCGATGGGGTGATAATCGCCACTCCGACAGGCAGTACTGCATATTCATTGAGCGTGGGCGGTCCAATCGTCACTCCCGATTCGAACGTTTTCATCATCGCTCCCATTGCACCTCACAACTTGAATATCAGGCCGATAGTGATTCCGTCAGACAGTGTTCTCACGATTAGTTATACCAGTCGGAAATCCACGGCCTTGGCCACTATAGACAACAGGTCGTTTCCACTCTCGCAAAATTCTGTTTTGACAATATGCAAAAGCGAACATTCGGCCAACTATGTCTCCCTGTTTGATATGAATTTCATAGATGCTCTCAAAGACAAGCTTCTCTGGGGAGAAGATAGAAGGTGTACGGATAGGTAACGCTCTATTAATCAATAAATTATTTAACTTAATGATACCGAGTCACGTAACAATAATAATGGACGGAAATGGGCGATGGGCCCGCAAGCAGGGGGAGGAGCGCCTTTTTGGGCATAGCAACGGTGTGGAAAGCGTGAGGGCTTGTACGGAATATGCAGTCGAAAAAGGAATCCGATATCTCAGCCTTTTCGCATTCTCCGAGGAAAACTGGAATCGTCCGGAGGCCGAGGTTTCAGGCCTAATGTCCCTTATGCTCAAGTCTGTGATGGACGAACGGGAAACCTTTGCCAAAAACGATATCCGTTTTATGGTAATCGGAAACCGCGAACATATCGCTCCGGAATTGCTCTCCAAGATTGAAATGGTTGAAAATGAGACCATAAACAACAAAAGGCTTACCCTTATTATAATGCTCAGCTATAGCGGTAAATGGGACATCCAACGAGCCGCGGAGTTGTATGCAAAAGATTATGCTGCAGGTTGTGCAAAGGATTTTGAGAGCTATCTCGCCACCGCCGGAATCCCCGATCCCGATTTGCTGATACGCACCAGTGGAGAGCAGCGGATTTCAAACTATATGTTGTGGCAGACGGCCTATACCGAGTTCTATTTTACGGAGACACTTTGGCCTGATTTTCGCAAAGCGGACTTCGAAATCGCACTCAAGAGTTATGAAAGCAGGGACAGGCGATATGGTTTAATAAAATAAATCACTATATTTGCAGAATATTTTGAAATAATTGATGAGACATATCTTTTCCATAATATTGTCTATGCTTCTTCCGCTTGCCTTGATGGCACAGAACAGTGTAGATGAAGTGCCGCAGTCGATTGTTGTTGACTACAACAATCCTCAAAAATATATAATAGGTGGATTAAGGGTAGAGGGAACAACTTACGTCAACAAGGATCAGATTGCTTCACTTTCCGGTATGCTCACTGGGTCTGAAATTCAGGTTCCCGGAGAAAACGTTTCAGAAATTGTGCGCCGCGTGTGGATGCAGCGCTATTTCTCCGATGTAGGTCTCTATATCGATTCACTCTCCGCAAACAAGGATACCGCTTATTTCGTAATGAAGATAACGGAGCGTCCGAGGGTTTCGGAGTGGAAATTCAGCGGCTTGAAAAAGTCTGAAAAAGATGATATTCAGGAAAAGCTCAATCTTCGCAGAGGCCGGGCATTGTCAGAATATGTGCAGTCATCATCTGTAAATATCATTACCAAATACCTGAAAGAGAAGGGATTCCTCAATACCAAGGTAGATGTTCTCACAGAAAACGACACTCTTATCAAAAATGCAGTCAAGGTGACTTTTGCAGTGGATCGCGGCAAGAAGGTCAAGGTGAAGAGAATAAACTATTCCGGAGTCGAAGGGATTTCCAAGTTCAAGTTGGACTGGTCTATGAAGAAGACCAAAGACATGACTTGGTATAATCTCTTCAGCAGCAAGAAGTTCAATGAAGATGAATACCCCGGTGACAAAGAAAAGCTTATCGAGACACTCAACGAACTTGGATATCGCGATGCAAAAATTGTCAAGGATTCAATCTATTTCATGGAAGACAACCGCCTGGGTATCGACTTTCAGTTAGAACAGGGCAAGCGATATTATTTTAGAAATATAACCTGGACCGGAAACTCGGTATATCCCGCTGAGGCTCTATCTGATGTCCTAAAGATAAACAAGGGCGACATTTATGACGTGGTGACAATGAATGAACGTCTCTACGGCGGTGGAAAGGATGGAGACATCACAATCAACAAGCTTTTTAGCGACAACGGATACCTCTTTTTTAGCGTGACGCCAGTTGAGGTGAACATTGTAGGAGACTCGGTTGATGTGGAGATGCGCATCGTCGAGGGAAAGCAGGCGACCTTCAACAACGTGATAATCAGTGGAAACAACGTCACAAACGAGAATGTAATCCGCAGGGCGGTATTTACCCGTCCGGGCTATCTTTACCGCCAGACAGATTTTGAGAGATCTCTTCGCGAGCTTGGCACAATGACCAATTTCGATGCGGAGAAGATTGTACAGCAGGGGACAGGGTGGAACCTTCTTCCGGACCCCGTTTCCAATACTGTCGATATTTCTTACAACGTCGAAGAAAAGGCGAACAGCCAGTTGGAGCTCTCCGGAGGATGGGGCAGCAATATGTTCGTGGGTAGTGTCGGAGTGAATTTCAGCAACTTCTCCACAAGGAATATGTTCAGAAAAGAGGCGTGGCGTCCCGTTCCGCTCGGAGATGCGCAGACCTTGGCTATCAGATTCCAGACCAACGGTTCATATTATACCGCCCTTACAGGTTCGTTCGTTGAGCCATGGCTCTTCGGAAAGAAGCCTACCTCTTTGAATATATCGCTTTACTATACCAAGCAGACAAATTCGGTCATCACATCTTATTATCAGATTCTCAATGATGATGAATACTTCAAGGTGTATGGTGGTGCAGCGGGGCTCGGAAGCCGTCTGAAGTGGCCTGACAACTATTTTGTCCTCTATCATCAGTTGAGCCTGCAGACTTACGAGTTGAGCAACTGGAGTTACAACTTCCTGTTCTCGAACGGTAAATCACACAACTTCAACTATACGATTACACTGTCCCGAAACTCTACAGACCAGCAGATTTACCCAAGACAGGGTTCAGACCTTTCATTCTCCATTTCGCTCACTCCGCCTTATTCTCTATTCAGAGATCCGAATACCGATTATTCCAAAATGGCTGACTCGGAGCACTACAGGTGGATTGAATACAACAAATGGACTTTCAAGGGAAGTTCTTTCATAAGGATTGTCGGAGACCTCGTGTTGATGACCAGGGCACAGTTTGGATACCTTGGTTATTATAATAAGAAGTGGGGATATTCTCCGTTTGAGGGCTTCCTCGTGGGAGGTGATGGTATGTCCGGATATAATACTTATGGTCAGGAAGTTATCGGCCTTCGTGGTTATGAGAACTACAGCCTTACCCCTACCAAGGGCAATGCTTACGCCGGAAATGTATATGACAAATTCACCGTAGAGTTGAGATACCCTATAATTATGCAGCCGCAATCTACCATATTCGTCCTTGCATTCCTCGAAGGTGGTAACTGTTGGTCTGACATCAAGGATTTCAATCCGTTCCAAATCAAGCGTTCGGCAGGCGCCGGCCTCCGTGTGATGCTCCCTGTAGTTGGTCTTATGGGTATTGACTGGGGTTATGGATTCGACTCTACAAGCGACAACAAAGGACAGTTCCATTTCGTTATCGGACAACAATTTTAATTAAGAAAGATGAAAAAGTTACTTTTGACTATAGCAATCGCCCTTTTTGCCTTCGCATCGGCAGGGGCACAGAATGTGGGATACATCAATACCGAAATCATACTCAATGCAATGCCCGAATATCTCAAGGCACAGCAGGAGATAGATGCTGCGGCAGAGCGGTATAAATCTGATATAGAGTCACGTATGGATATCCTTGATGATATGTACAAATCATATCAATCTCAGAAAGACAGGCTTTCGTCTTCTATGCGCACCCAGAAAGAGAATGAAATCATCAATTATGAACGCGAGGTGCAGAAGAGGCAGCAGACATTTTTCGGAGAAGACGGAGTGATGGCCAAGAAATCGGAGACACTGTTGACTCCCATAAAGGAGAAAGTTCAGAAGGCGGTCGAATATGTCGCCGAAAGACACAACTGTACGATGATTGTAGATATTTCGGTTGCAGCCGGAGTTGTCTATACCAATCCCAAGTACAATTATACAGATGACGTTAAAGAATATTTGAATATTAAATAATTAAATCACAAACAGTTATCATGAAGAAAATTACTCTCCTGCTCTTCGTTGTTGCAGCAGGCATCTTTTCATCAAATGCTCAAACTCTCAAATTCGGCCATATCAACACATCCGAAGCTGTTGCTTTGATGTCTGAAAGGGATTCGGCCGTCGTTAAGCTCGACACATACAGAAACGAACTTCTCGAGGAGATGGAGGCAATGCAGACCGAATTCAACACAAAATACAACACTTACCAGCAGAAAGCCGCTTCCTGGACACAGACAGTAAGGGAATCAAAAGAGGCTGAACTTACCGAAATCAACCAGCGCCTCCAGCAGTTCCAGCAGAGTGCCCAGCAAGATCTCGCCCAGATGGAGCAGACCCTTATGATGCCTATTTATCAGAAAGCTCAGGAAGCCATCAACAAAGTGGCAAAGGCAAAAGACCTTCTTTACGTGTTTGATTTGTCTGCAGGTACAATCGTATACAAGAACGATGCAGTGAGCATCGACATCCTTCCAGATGTAAAGAAGGAGCTTGGTATTCCCGCTGAGAAGGTTGCTCCTACTCAGCTTCCCCAGACTACAAAATAACATTTGAGTTCAAATTATAGACTCTGAAGCCGCTTTTTTAGCGGCTTTTTTCGTTTTTGGAGTGGTTTAAAGGCGGTTTTTACCCATTTTTCAATACTTTATCTGACTGTTTAAAACCATTTGATAAAAAAAAGTTAAAATATTTTTTTATCCGTATGGGTTTGATTATATTTGTCTATTGTTTCAAACAGATACTTAACAAACCAAACTTATAATTTCACTTACAGTATGCAACACAAAGTTATTGACACAAAAGATGTCGTAATCAGATTCTGTGGCGATTCCGGAGACGGAATGCAGTTGACAGGTACATTGTTTGCAGACGCATCGGCTCTTTATGGAAACGAAATTTCCACATTCCCTGACTATCCGGCAGAAATCCGTGCCCCTCACGGCACCGTCTCTGGCGTTTCCGGATTCCAGGTTCACGTGGGAAGCGTGGAGATAGAAACCCCCGGTGATTTCTGCGATGTGCTCGTGGCTATGAATCCTGCCGCTCTTAGGGCGAATGCAAAATGGGCAAAACCCACTGCAACCATCATTATCGATACCGATACTTTCGATGAGGCCGGTATCCAGAGAGCAGGCTATGCAACTATGGATCCTATCACCGAACTTCGTATCGAGGATAGAAATATCATCTATTCACCAATCACCTCTCTCACAAAAGAGAGTTTGAAAGACAGTGGGTTGGATCAGAAATCTATTGTCCGCAGCAAGAACATGTTCACTCTCGGAATGTGTTTCTTTATGTTCAACCGTCCTCTTGAATATACTTACGCATATCTGGAGAAGAAATTCGGAAAGAAAAAACCAGAGCTTGTGGCACCAAACAAGAAAGTGTTGTTTGACGGCTACAATTATGCTTCAAATATCCACGCGATAGCAAACACCTACACTATCGCCCCCGCAAAACAGGAGCCGGGCGTTTATCGCAACATCAGCGGAAACCAGGCCACAGCCTGGGGCCTTATGGCTGCTGCCGAGAAGGCAAACCTCCCTTTGTTCTGCGGGTCATATCCTATCACTCCCGCAACAAATGTGCTTGAAGAGCTTGCAATCTATAAGAATCTCAATGTCAAGACATTACAGGCAGAAGACGAAATCGCCGGCATCTGTACTGCAATCGGTGCCGCCTATGCAGGCAATTTTGCAGTCACTTCAACTTCCGGCCCCGGCTTGAGCCTTAAGTCAGAAGCGTTGGGTCTTGCTATGATTACGGAGCTTCCTCTCGTAATCGTAGACGTTCAGCGAAGCGGCCCTTCAACCGGTATCCCTACCAAGACAGAGCAGACAGACCTTGCGCAGGCTCTTTACGGTCGCAATGGCGAGTGCCCCATCTGCGTTATCGCAGCCCACTCTCCGAGTCACTGCTTCCACGCAGCATTCACTGCCGGCAAGCTCGCATTGGAGCACATGATGCCTGTCATCCTCCTTACCGAGGGATTCATCGCAAACGGAAGCGAGCCTTGGAAGATTCCTTCAATGAAGGATTATCCCGCAATCAAGCCTCCGTTCATCGAGAAGGCTCCCGAAGGCGGATTCAAGCCTTTTGAAAGAGATCCCGAAACCTTCGTCCGTTCTTGGGCTGTTCCCGGAAAGGCAGGCCTTGAGCATCGTGTTGGCGGTCTCGAGAAGAATCCTGCAGGCGTAATCTCAAGCGACCCTGAAAATCACGAGTTTATGGTTGCCAATCGCGCCAAGAAGATTGCTCTCGTGGCAAATGTTATCCCCGAACTCGAAGTCATCGGTCCCAAGGAGGGCGACGTGCTTGTAGTTGGCTGGGGCGGAACATTCGGCCATCTCCATTCTGCAGTCAAGGAGCTTGAAGAAGAGGGGACACCCGTATCTCTTGCCCATTTTGATTTCATCAATCCTCTTCCGAAGAATACAGCAGAGGTATTCTCTCATTTCAAGAAGATTATCGTTTGCGAGCTCAACAGCGGACAGTTTGCCGACTATCTCCGCGCAAAGCATCCCGAATTCAAGTATATGCAGTACAATAAGGTTCAGGGACAGCCGTTTATCGTGAAAGATGTCGTTGACGCAATTAAAAAAATCATGTAAGGAGGAAAAGTTATGAAATATACAGCACAAGATTTCAAAAGCAATCAGGAAGTACGCTGGTGCCCGGGATGTGGAGACCACGCTGTTCTTGCAGCTCTTCAGAGAGCACTTCCTTATGTAAGCGAGGAGCGTAATTGGAGCAAGGAGAATTTCGTTGTCGTATCAGGTATCGGATGTTCTTCCCGCCTTCCTTATTATATGAATACCTTTGGCTTCCACAGCATTCACGGCCGTGCGACAGCCATCTCAACAGGTATCAAGGTTGCCAATCCGGAGCTCACCGTTTGGCAGGCTTGCGGTGATGGTGATGCCCTTGCAATCGGAGGCAACCACTTCATCCACGCAATCCGCCGCAACATCGACATCAACATCATATTGTTCAACAACCAGATTTATGGTTTGACGAAAGGTCAGTACAGCCCTACTTCAAAGCTCGGAGCAATCACCAAGACTTCTCCCTACGGAACGGTTGAGAATCCTTTCACTCCCGGAATGTTGGCACTCGGCGCAAGGTCAACTTTCTTTGCCCGTGGTATCGACGTCGATATCAAGTTGAATCAGGACATTTTCGTACAGGCAGCCCGTCACGACGGCACTTCTGTATGTGAAATCCTCACCAACTGCGTGATTTTCAATGATGGTGCCCACAAGGCAATCACAGACAAGGAAGTACGCGAAGATGCAACCATCGTCCTCAAAGATGGCGAAAAGATGATTTTCGGCAAGGATCGCAACAAAGGGCTTGTGCTCGTTGGCGGCAAACTCAAGGTTGTGACTATCGGAGTGGATGGAATCACTGAGGATGATATTCTTGTTCATCACGCTGATACTGAGGAGATTGGTCTTCACAGTATGCTCGTGAACATGAAAGGCCCCGATTTTCCTGTTGCCCTTGGCGTTATCCGCAATGTCCCTGACAAGACATACGATGACAACGTTCGCGACCAGCTTCTTGATGTTACGGCAAAGGCAAAGATTCACTGTATGGATGACCTCCTTCACAGCGGATCTACATGGACTGTCGAATAGTCTTTAAATGATATAAAACGGCGTCATCCGCAAAAGGATGACGCCATTTATTGAGAACCCAAATGGAAACACGGGATTTTGCATACCTTGCTGAAGGTGGTAGGGAGTTGCATACTTATATGCAGCACCGTATTCACCGCATCCTCCTTGTGTGCTGCAGCTATGATGGTTATATCCTCGAAGAAGACGGCCACATCGAATCTCAGATAAATCGCGAATACAGCGAGTTGAATATGAGCAACCCGCCCTCCCTTATGCGTGTGGAATCGACCAAGGAGGCCCTTGAGGTGCTTGGTTCCCGTAGTGACATCGATATGGTTCTCACTATGTATAATGTCGGTGAGCCCAACGTGTTCGATTTCTCCAAAATGGTGAAAAAGATGCACCCACAGCTCCCGATTGCCTTGCTGACGGGATTCTCCAAAGAGATTTATAGACAAATTTCCGAACAGAACTGCGAGGCAATTGACAACATATTCTGCTGGCACGGAAATCCGGATTTGATTATCGCCATCATCAAATATATGGAGGATAAGCTCAATGCAGAGAGGGATATCCTTGAAGGTGGTGTGCAGGCGATTATGCTTGTGGAAGATTCATTCAAGTTTTATTCAACCTATCTTCCTGAATTATACAAGATTATCCTTTTGCAGAATAGCGAATCCCTCAAGGATGCCTACAACGAGCAGCAGCAGATAAGCCGCAAGCGTGCCCGTCCCAAAGTGCTCCTGGCTACCAACTATTCCGATGCCGTGGAGACATATCACCGCTACAAGAACAATCTCCTTGGTGTCATAACCGATGTCGGGATGGTAGTGAATGCCGGTGATCGCCCCGAGGAAGAAAAGACCGATGCAGGTCTCGACATTTGCCGGATGGTGAGAGAAGAGACTCCTTGGATGCCGGTGATAATGCAGTCTTCACAGACCGATTACGCGGAGGTGGCTGCATCGCTCGGAGCGGGATTCATATCCAAAAATTCCAAGACTTTGCTTCGTGAGCTCAAACACGTGATTCTCAGGGAGTTCGGGTTTGGAGAATTTGTAGTGAGTGATTTGCGTACCGGTGCCGTGCTTGCTCGCGCAAGGGACTTGATGGAGATGCAGGAACTCCTTTCAAGCGTACCTGATGAAGAATTGGAGTATCACCTTTCGCAGATGCACCTCTCCAAATGGCTCTATGCAAAAGGTTTGTTCCCCCTTGCAAAAGTCATCAGAAGCATCAATTCCAGCAACTTCAACTCTATGGATGAGCATCGTGCTGCTTTGGTATCTCTCTTCCAGGATTACCGCACAATGCTCGGACAGGGAATTGTTGCTCAGTTCGACGAGAATACCTACAGCAACGCCATTGGTTTCGCCAGAGTGGGCGAGGGGTCTATCGGTGGCAAGGCGCGCGGCCTTTCGTTTATGAATAGTATGCTGGCAAAATATCACGGTTTCTACAAATACGAGAAGGTGAAGGTGATGATTCCCCGAAGCCTTGCCATCTCCACCGACTATTTTGACCGCTTTATAGAAGATAACGGACTGCAGTATGTCATTTCCAAAGAGGTTGACGACGATACACTGCTCTCCGAATTTATAAATTCCACAATCCCCGCAGACCTCATCAGCAAGCTCAAGGTGTTTGTATCCACTTGTCGCAAACCGCTTGCAATCCGTTCTTCATCAAAGTTGGAAGATTCTCATTATCAGCCTTTTGCTGGGGTTTATTCTACTTATATGATTCCGCGCTGCGAAGACGACGACCAGATGCTCCGATTGCTTTTGAGGGCAAT
>JABUTQ010000424.1 GCA_021443605.1 Bacteroidales bacterium
GGGGGCTCTTCGTTGTCTTCCTTTTCGGAATTGAGGCGATAGAACGCATCGAAAGGCATATAAATCTCTCCACGAATCTCAAATTCATCGGGATACCCGCTGCCTTGAAGCTGCTGAGGAATGCTCTTTATCGTCCTGATATTCTCTATCACATTATCCCCCTTGACTCCATCGCCTCTGGTAACTGCTTGAGTGAGAATGCCTTGCTTGTAAGTCAAGCATATAGCCGTGCCATCGAATTTTAACTCACATGAATAAGTCGCGCGCTCAACCATCCTGTCAATCCTGTTGCTGAACTCCGCAAGCTCTTCTCGGCTGTAGGTGTTCCCGAGAGACAGCATCGGATATTTGTGATACGAAACTTCAAAGTTTTTCTTGCTCCCTTTTTCAGCTGCTTTTTCCTTCCGGTCAGCTTTTGTGTCGGCCAGGTCGCTTCCCACTTTCATGGTTGGTGAATCTCCGGTCTTGAATTGGGGAAACATCTCCTCAAGCTTGGCGAGATCCATCATCAGAAGGTCGTATTCAAAGTCGGATATGACGGGAGAATTGAGTACATAATAGTTTCTGTTATGAGTCTCAATCTGTTCCCGAAGCTCATTTATCCGCTTCTTTGCTGCAGTTTGGGTAATTTTCGGCATTTAAAATCAAATAAGATACAAAGATAATCAAAAAAAGTTACCTTTGCGCCGTTGAATTGACGACAATTAAGTATCAATCTATATATCATGAAAGATTCAATTTTGATTTTGACCGGTGGCGGTCCTGCTCCGGGAATGAACACAGTCGTTGGTACCATCACCAAGGCTTTTATCGCAAAGGGTTTCAGAGTAATAGGCCTTCACGGAGGTTACGAAGGTCTTTTCAGGAACAATCCTGAAATTGAAGACCTCGATTTCAAGAAGGCAGACAGCATCTTCAACAGGGGTGGTTCATATCTTCGTATGAGCCGTTACAAACCTACCGCAGAAGATTTTGAGAAGAATTTTAACCTTTCACTCTTCCAAGACAATCAGATTAAACTGTTGGTGACAGTTGGTGGCGATGATACTGCTTCTACAGCTAACCGTATCGCCAAGTTCTTGGTTTCCAAGAATTATCCCATCAAGAATATTCACGTTCCCAAGACAATCGACAACGACCTTCCTCTTCCTGCCAATACTCCGACTTTCGGTTTCAATTCAGCAAAGGCAGAGGGAACTCACGTTGCCACAACCGTTTATGAGGATGCCCGCACTTCAGGTAACTGGTTCATCGTAAGCGTGATGGGTCGTTCGGCAGGTCACCTTGCACTCCATATCGGAGCAAGCTGCCACTATCCTATGATTATCATCCCCGAGATGTTCAACAAGACCAAGATCACCGTTGACAAAATTATCAAACTTGCCATTTCTTCTATCGTGAAGAGAAGACTCCTCGGCATCAACTACGGCGGCATCGTCGTTTCTGAGGGTGTGTTCCACGAGCTTGACGACGAAGAGCTCAAGGCTACAGGGGTTAAGTTTACTTTCGACGAGCACGGACATCCTGAGCTTGGCAAGATGGCAAAGGCCCAGTTGTTCAACGATATTCTTGAAATTGAGCTCAAGAAGGTAGGTCTCAAGGTCAAGACCCGTCCTATTGAGATTGGTTATGACGTTCGTTGCCAGACTCCTATCGCTTACGACCTTCTCTATTGTACCCAGCTTGCAAACGGCGTATGCGACCTCTTCGAGAAAGGCGAGACAGGATGTATGGTCTATGTGGATACAGTTGGAAAGGTTTCTCCCCTCTACCTCACAGACCTTCAGGATCCTACAACCGGCAAGATTCCTCCACGCAAGGTGGATATCGACGGCGAGATGGCACAGGGCGTTTACAAACACATCGTTCACGCAATCGGTGCCGGAGATTATGAGGCCGCTTCTGCTATCATCAAGAATCCTGCAGACTACGACTTCTTGAAGATTCTCAACTGGTAATCAGTTATTTGCTCTATAAAAAATAGCTGTCCGAAATGTGGACAGCTATTTTTTTGCACGATAGGATAGGTGTTATTGCCTGCCGGTGAAGTTGTCCATCGACTTGTAGAATCCCATTCCGTTGCCCAATATCGAGTCGAACAATGAGTAGGGGAGAATGCCCTGCAGGAAGCGGGTGAAATGGAATCCGAACGGGATTCCGCAGAACTTGCGGTCTTTCTCTATGGCGCGGATGATGCGTTCTGCAGTCTGTTCCGGCTTGCGGATGGGAACAAGCCACGACTTCACCCCATTAAACATACCAGTGCTTATGAAAAACGGAGCAATCGTGGTCATCTTGACCTTGCTCTTGGCCATTTTCAGCTCCACCTGAGTGGATTCGCTCCAACCTACAACCGCCCATTTGCTTGCGCAATAGACCGATAGACGGGGGACTCCCAGCATTCCGGCCGCAGAGGCGATGTTGCAGATGTGGCCGCTGTTCCTCTCAATCATTGCCGGCAAGAACCTAAGTGCCACGAGCATCGGGGCGGTAGCATTTATGTTCATCGTGCGGATGATTGCGCTGTCTGTCTGTTTGTCGAAAGTGTTGTTACCCACCACGATACCGGCATTGTTCAAAAGTATGTCTATCTTGCCGCAGTATCCGATTGTTGCCTCGTAAGCGGCATCTATCGATTCGGGATTTGACACGTCAACCTTTATTCCGAATACCTTCCCGAGCGGTGCATATTCGCTGCACACTGCATCCAGCCCATTTTGGTTGATGTCCCATATCACAAGGTTTGCAGCTCCTTTTTCAAGAGCCATCCTTCCCATTATCTTTCCGATTCCGGAAGCTCCTCCGGTAATCAATACGTTGCAATTCTTGAATTTCATCTGATTATGATTTTAGCGCTGCAAAGGTAAGAAGCTGTTTAAAATTAATTGCGAAAATTTGAATCAATTTCAAACAGTCTATAGAAAAAAACAAGGGCCTGCATCGCTGCAAGCCCTTTCCCCAATCATTATATCATAAAATTTCCAAAAGGAAATCCAAAAGAGTGTTGCCTAAGCCTTGACAGGTTTGTATTTAGGCACAAGTATTTTCATAAATGTCCAGGCAATGAGGTAAGCTATACCGCAGAAGCAGAACATAATGAAATATCCGGCAGGCTTGCCTTCGAATCCGAAGAAAGTGAAAGCGGCACCTGAATTTTCCGCAAAGGTAAACAATTTTCCCGCAACATATTGAATAATCATTGATCCGATACCGCCGGCCATTGCTCCGATGCCTGTGATTGTTGCGATAGTGCTCTTGGGAAACATATCACCAATGGTGCTGAACAGGTTGGCAGACCATGCCTGATGTCCCGCTCCTGCAAGACCGATGAGGATTGCCGGCCACCAAGGGGTGTTGAATCCCATTCCGAGAGGCTGTGCAAAAAGGGCTGCGATAGGGAAGAAGGCGAAAATGAGCATCGCCAGCATTCTTCCCGAATACGGGTGCATCCCTTTCTTTTCAACGAACAATTTCGGAAGGTATCCACCGAAGATGGAGATTACCGTAACTATCAGATACAGAGTGAATATCAATGCTTGTCCCAGTCCTGAAGTGGCGGGGGCGTTGAATTGGTTGCTGAAATATGACGGAGCCCAGAACAGGAAGAACCACCATACGCCGTCTGTGAAGAACTTGCCGATGATGAATGCCCAGGTCTGTCTGAATGTGAAGCACTTCAAGAAAGGAATCGACTTCTCTGCTGCGAGAGCGGCCTTTTCAGCTGCTTCGGCTTCGTCGTCCTGATGGATGTACTCAATCTCGGCTTCGTTAACGTGGCTGCTCTTTTCAGGTTTCTCATACATAAATGCCCAGAAGAACATCCAGATGAAGCCCAGACCACCGATGATAATGAATGCCCATTCCCATCCGAATTTCACTGCGAGAGGTGGTATCAGCAGGGGAGCTGCGAGAGCGCCCACTGATGCACCGGCATTGAAAATTGAAGTTGCGAATGCGCGGTCTTTCTTCGGGAAGTATTCTGCCGTAACCTTGATGGCGGCAGGGAAGTTGCCCGCTTCACCGAGGGCGAGTATTCCGCGGCACAGCAGGAACAGATATACGGATGTCGTAGAAATCGCAAGTGCGACGTTGCTGCCGGCTTCTACTGCCTTGAGGGCTGCCACGTCAGCTACACCATCGGTGAATATTGCTGTGGCCCAGCCGCATCCGGCGTGGAGGCAGGCGCCGAGAGACCATACGCCGATAGCGATGAGATACCCTTTCTTGGTTCCCATCCAGTCTACGAATTTTCCGGCGAAGAGACATGCTATCGCGTAGAAAATAGAGAAGAAGGAGGTGATGGTACCGTAGTCGGCGTCAGTCCAGTGAAATTGAGGCTTGATGAATTCCTCATATGTCAGCGAAAGCACTTGACGATCCAGATAGTTGACGGTGGTCGCTACGAAAAGGAGCGAGCACAGCCACCAGCGCCAGTTGGTCATCAGCTTCTGCTGTGTTGAGTTTTTGACCATAATGTTATTTGTTTAGCGTACTTTATTGATGATTTCCAGTGCATTACGGCACAGGTCGGTGATTTTTGACCACTCTCCTGCGCTTATTACCTCCTTCGGGAAGAGATTGCTGCCCATTCCCACACAAGTGACTCCCGCCTTGAACCAGGCAGAGAGATTCTCTTCAGTGGGCTTGACACCGCCGGTTACCATTATCTGGCTCCACGGCATGGGGGCTTTGAGCCCTTTGACAAAAGCGGGGCCGAGAACATCACCCGGGAACACCTTGCATAAGTCGCAACCGGCTTCCTGAGCTGCTCCAACCTCTGAAACGCTTCCGCATCCGGGGCAATAAGGGATGAGCCTGCGGTTGCAGATGGGGGCGATTGCGGGATTGAACAGAGGTCCAACGACGAAATTGGCGCCGAGCTGGATGAACATTGCCGCAGTGCCGGGATCGACCACCGAGCCAACTCCCACAACCATTCCGGGGAGCTCCTTGTTTGCATATTTCACAAGTTCCTTGAAAACTTCCTGTGCAAAATCACCGCGGTTGGTGAATTCGAATGCCCTTACGCCACCGTCATAGCACGCCTTGAGCACTTTCTTTGAAATCTCTGCATCTGCATTGTAGAAGACGGGCACCATTCCGGTTGCCTTGATGGTCGCAATGACCTCAGTTTTGCTGTATTTTGCCATAAATCAATAGATTATCTTTGAACTCGTCCGTTTGCGTTTCCACCTGCAAGGCTGAGGACTTCCGCTTCGCTCACGAGGTTGAAGTCTCCGTTTATGGTGTGTTTGAGGGCAGATGCGGCTACAGCAAATTCGAGAGCTGAGCCTTGGTCGCCAGGATATTTGAGCATTCCGTGGATAAGACCTCCGGAGAATGAATCACCGCCGCCCACGCGGTCAATGATGGGGTCAATCTCGTAACGCTTTGACTGATAGAACTCTTTGCCGTCATAGATGAGGGCTTTCCAGCCGTTGCGTGTGGCCGAGAACGATTCACGGAGGGTTGAAACCACATATTTGAAACCGAACTGCTCTTTCATCTGTTTAAAGATTCCTTCATATCCTGCGGCATCGGTGTTTCCCCCTTCGACGTCGGCTTCGGGCTTGAATCCGAGGCAGAGCTCAGCATCCTCTTCATTGCCGATACATACGTCAACGTATTTCATAAGCGGACGCATCACTGAAATTGCTTTTTCAGATGTCCAAAGTTTCTTGCGGAAGTTGAGGTCCACGCTGACTGTCACGCCGTGGCGTTTTGCAGCCTCGCAAGCGAGTTTGGTAAGCTCGGCGGCTTTATCAGAAATTGCGGGAGAGATGCCCGACCAGTGAAACCAGGCTGCCCCTTCCATTATTGCATCGAAATCAAAATCTTTCGGATCTGCCTCAGCGATAGCCGAATAAGCCCTATCGTAAATGACCTTTGACGGGCGCATCGATGCTCCTGTTTCTGCATAGTAGAGCCCGATGCGTTCTCCTCCACGGCTGATGTAATCGGTATTTACGCCATATCTGCGCAACGCATTTACAGCAATCTGGCCGATTTCGTGTTTCGGAAGCTTTGTTACGTAATATGATTCGTGACCATAATTGGCAAGGCTGACAGCTACGTTTGCCTCGCCGCCCCCGGGTATGATACGGAATTTGTCACTCTGTATGAATCTGTCGTTTCCTTCGGGACTGAGTCGGAGCATAATTTCTCCGAAAGTGATAACTTTTGCCATAGATTTTTCTTATTTTCTGCAAATATAATAAAAAATCGTGAAAATCGTGCGCGTTCACGGAGATTTTTTTTAACTTTGTGCCATGGAACAAAAGAAAATTACAATATTCGATGTCGCAAAGCGGGCTGGAGTATCCAAAGGGACCGTTGATAGGGTGCTTCACAACCGTGGGGAGGTATCTAAAAAGAGTGCAGACAAGGTGCGAGAGGCGATAAAAGACCTTAACTATGAGCCGAATATGTATGCTTCTCTCCTTGCCACCAAGAAAAATCGTGAAATAGCGTGCCTTATTCCAAAATTCAAGGCAGGAGAGTATTGGAGCAAGATTTATGATGGAATAGTTGCCGGAAAGGAATATGCTGAAACTTTTAACGTTGAAATTGCCTATTTCTTCTATGACCAATACGACCCTGATTCATTTGTCGAGGCATCTCAAAAACTTCTCAAAAGCAATCCGTCGGGAGTAATAATACCCCCGTTGTTCAGACAACTCACCTCCGATTTTGTTATGGAATTGAAAGAGAGGGATATCCCGTATGTATATGTCGATACAAAACTTGAAGAGGGGAGTTATCTCGCATATTTCGGAATGCCTATGTACAAAAGCGGCTATCTATGTGCCAATCTCTTGACTGCCAGGCGTAAAGAATCGGAAGTTAAGGAGATTCTAATAGTGCGTATTCTGAGAGACAAATCAAGTTTGTCTGATCCCACGATCGCACGCCGCTCAGGCTTTATAGACTATATTGACACCTATTTTCCGGAATGTGTGGTATATAGCTTGTTTATAAATCCGCAGGACAAGGAATCGATTAACAAAACTCTGGGTGATTTTTATAAAAAACATCCGGGAATAAAGAATATCGTTATGTTCAATTCCCGCGTGTATCTTATCGCCGATTTTCTCAAACAACATCCCGATGCCGATCGCTGTGTGATAGGTTACGACAACCTTGATGCCAATATGTCGGCTCTTCGCCAGGGGGTTGTCTCGGCACTCCTTTCCCAGCATACGGAGTTTCAGTCACGCAACGCCGTGATTGCATTGACGGATTATGTCGTTGTCAAGAAACAGCCCCAAAATAGAGATTGCTATATGCATACCGATATTCTCACGGCTCTCAATATGGAAAATTACTGATTTTTTCAATAATAAAGTAAGTTTTAAGTTAGGTTTGTAAAAAGAGGGCGGCCATTTCGGTCGCCCTCTGATTTATCTGATATACAAGACCTTACAATGTAACGCCCTTTTTGAAGATGGCAATTTCGCGAATGCCGTTCTTTTCGTTGTTCACTGGCGCTCCATTTACGGCGGCAAGTACAAAATCCTTGAATTTCTCCGCAGCAGAATCCATCGGCTCGTCTTCTGCAATTATTCCGGCATTGAAGTCAATCCAGTGGGGCTTGCGGGTTGCGAGCGGGGTGTTCGTGGAGATTTTCATCGTGGGGACGAAACTTCCGAACGGGGTGCCGCGACCGGTAGTGAAGAGTACGATTTGACATCCGGCAGCGGCAAGGGCTGTGGATGCGACAAGGTCGTTGCCTGGGGCACTCAACAGATTCAACCCCTTGGTAGTCAAGCGATCGCCATATTTCAACACATCCCTTACAATGCTTGTTCCGCATTTTTGGGTGCAGCCGAGCGATTTCTCTTCGAGTGTGGAAATTCCTCCCGCTTTGTTGCCCGGGGATGGATTTTCATATACGGGCTGATTGTTCTGGATGAAATACTCCTTGAAGTCGTTGATAAGGCTTACGGTTTTTTCGAAAGTTGCAGTATCCTGACATCTGTTCATCAGAATCGTCTCGGCACCGAACATCTCGGGAACCTCCGTCAAGACAGTCGTACCTCCCTGACTCACAATCCAATCTGAAAATCTTCCCAAAAGAGGATTTGCCGTAATTCCCGAAAGACCGTCAGACCCGCCGCATTTCAATCCAACCTTCAATTCGCTTACGGGCACTTTTTCGCGGACATCCTTGCTGCAAACCTCAAATATCTCTTCGGCAAGGGCAAGTCCGGTCTCAACCTCGTCGCCGGTGACATCCTGTGATTTCATTGTCTTCACGCGAATGCCGTCAACCTTTCCGACGAGCTCCATAAACGGCTCAAGCTGGTTGTTTTCGCATCCGAGAGATACAATCAGCACGCCTCCTGCATTTGGATGATGCACCATATCTGCAAGGATATGTCGCGTATTCTGGTGATCATCACCAAGTTGCGAGCATCCGTAGTTGTGTGGGAATGCCACGATGGCATCAACTGAACCCATCGCTCCGCGTTTCTTTTCCCGAAGTTTTTCCGCAATCTTTTCTGCCACTCCGTTCACGCATCCGACGGTGGGGATAATCCATATCTGGTTGCGGATGCCTGTCTGTCCGTCTGCCCGTTTGAATCCCATAAAGAAATCCTTCTCATCTGAAAGGGCAATTTCGGTGAGTTTTGGCTGATATGTGTAGTCGAGAATCCCTTCGAGATTTGTCTTGATGTGGTTGTGGTTTACGAGAGTCCCCTTTTCAGCCTTTTTCGTAAGGTGACCGATGGGGTACCCGTATTTGATGATGTCGCAATTTTCGTCAAGGTCACAGAGAACAAACTTGTGCCCTGCGGGAATATTCTCTGCGAGAACAACTCCTTCCAAGCACTCTCCGGCCTTGAGGTCAGTAAGCGCAACAGCCACATTGTCAGATGGATGGATTTTAATATATGATGCCATGTCCGATTATGTTAGAATTTGAAATAGTTCTTCGCGTTGTTGTATGAGATATCTTCCACCATCTTTCCGATGAACTCCATTTCATTTGCGGGGAGTTTCCCCTTCTCAATGTCTTCGCCAAGAACGGAGCAGAGAATCCTGCGGAAATATTCGTGGCGGGGATAGCTGATGAAACTGCGTGAGTCCGTGAGCATTCCCACAAAACGGGAGAAGAGACCAAGCACTGAGAGGGCGTTCATCTGCTTGCGCATTCCGTCTTCCTGATCGAGGAACCACCAGCCTGAGCCGAACTGCATCTTGCCGGGGAATGTGCCGTCGTTGAAGGTGTACATCATAGTCATAAGCACCTCGTTGTCTTTCGGATTGAGGCAATATACGATGGTCTTTGCAAGACGTC
Source organism: Bacteroidales bacterium (assembly GCA_021443605.1). Classification (GTDB taxonomy): domain Bacteria; phylum Bacteroidota; class Bacteroidia; order Bacteroidales; family UBA932; genus Equibacterium. The sequence goes on from JABUTQ010000424.1 coordinate 9,302, forward strand.
CCTCTTTTGTGAGACGGTCGAAGAAGCGGTGGCCCGCAGCAGCGCACTGAACGTCGTGAATTGCGTCATATCCGGTGTCGGGACCGAGGATGTCGAACATCTTGCTGTTGTTGTTGCGGATGGCTCCGATGTGGAACTGCTGTGCCCAGCCTGCTTCTGCATCCATCACTGCGAAATCGTGGAGGCAGGCGCTGCGGAATTTTTCAAGGTCTGATTCAGACGGCTTGATTCCGAGCAATACCATCTTGAATATGGCTTCGATTTCAAAATTCGTATAATCTGCGGCATAGAACGTTTCCAACCCGTGGTCCGAGAGCTTGCAGCCCATCAACTCGAAAAATTTGTGGCGTTTGCCAAGGGCAGCGATGAGATCTGAATATGAATGAATCTCCATATCGGCGGCTTTTTCGAGTTTCGCGAGATATTCCTTATATGCCTTGGGATTCTCAATGGCCATTGCTTTGTCAGGGCGCCAAGCCGGTATAACTTTTACTCCGAAAGGAGATTCCATAATCTGCTTGTGAAATTTGAGGTCGTCGGCAGGGTCGTCAGTGGTGCAGACAGTCTCAACGTTGAATTTCTTTATGAGTTCCTGGCCGCGGAATTCGGGGCTGGCGAGTTTTTCGTTGCACTCGTCAAAAATTTCCCTTGCGGTGGCAGGAGAGAGGAGTTTGTCGATTCCAAAAACTCTTTTTAGTTCAAGATGAGTCCAGTGGTAGAGAGGGTTGCGCATCGTATATGGCACAGTTTCAGCCCATTTCTCAAACTTTTCCCAAGAAGACATTCCACCGGTGATGTATTCTTCCGATACACCGTTTCCGCGCATTGCACGCCACTTGTAGTGGTCGCCTCCGAGCCAGAGCTCGGTAATATCTTTGAATTGCCAGTTCGAAGCAATCATCTCGGGGATGAGATGGCAGTGATAGTCGATAATCGGCATTTTCTCAGCGTGTTCGTGATAGAGCTCCTTTGCATATTTGTTGCAGAGCATGAAATCTTCGTTGATGAAAGACATAACTTCTAATTTTTAAATTAATTTGATACAAAAATAATAAATTTCCGTGAAATCCGTGCACGGGCACGAAATTTTTTTATACATTTGTGAAGATATTGGAAATCATTATAAAATAATAGAAAAATGGAAAGACTAAACCGTAAAACTATGCCGTCTGCAAAGACCTATACAGAGAAGGTCATTCAGTTTGGCGAAGGAAATTTTTTGCGTGCATTCATCGATTGGATTATCTGGAAAACCAATCAGAAAACCGATTTCAACGCATCTGTAGTTGTCGTTCAGCCCATCGACAAAGGTATGGTGGATATGCTCAACGAGCAGGACGGCCTTTATCATCTTAATCTTCAAGGGCTTGATGAAGGGAAGCCTGTAGATTCGATTGAGATGATTGACGTTATTAGCCGTGGCATTAATCCTTACAGGGATTTTGCAGATTATATGAAATTGGCAGAGCAGCCGGAGATTCGTTTCGTCATCTCCAACACAACTGAGGCAGGAATCGCATTCGATCCCGAGTGCAAATTCACTGATGCCCCCGCATCGTCTTATCCTGGCAAGCTCGTGCAGCTTCTTTATCACCGCTACGAATATTTCAAAGGAGACAAGAGCAAAGGTCTGATTATCTTCCCTTGCGAGCTTATCTTCCTCAATGGCAAGGAGTTGAAGAGATGCATCCGTGAATATATCAAGCTTTGGAATCTCGGTGAGGAGTTCAGTAATTGGTTCGAGACAGCCTGCGGTGTATATTGCACGCTTGTCGATCGTATCGTTCCGGGCTATCCCCGCGACACTGCTGCCCAAATTATCGAAAGAATCGGCATTGAAGACAAACTTCTCGACAAGGCTGAAATTTTCCATCTTTGGGTTATTGAAGCTCCACAGGAGGTTGCGGCAGAGTTCCCAGCAGACAAGGCGGGATTGCACGTCCTCTTTGTTCCTTCAGAGGCTCCTTATCACGAGAGGAAGGTCACTTTGCTCAATGGCCCTCACACCGTCCTTTCACCTGTCGGCTATCTCAGCGGCCTTAACACCGTGAAGGAGTGCTGCGAAGATCCCGTTGTTGGCAAGTTCGTGCACAAAGTTATGTTTGATGAATTGATGCAGACTCTCAATCTCCCGATGGAAGAGCTTCAGAAATTTGCATCGGACGTGATGGATCGTTTCTGCAATCCGTTTGTGAAACACTTCGTTACAAGCATTATGCTCAACTCGTTCCCCAAGTTCAAGACACGCGACCTGCCCGGTCTCAAGACTTATCTTGAGCGCAAGGGTGAACTTCCCAAGGGGCTCGTGCTCGGCCTTGCCGGAATAATTACTTATTACAAAGGTGGAAAGAGGGGAGAGGATGAGATTATGCCCAATGATGATGCTGCCATAATGCAGTTGCTCAAGGATTTGTGGGCTTGCGGAGATGTACGCAAGGTGGCTGAAGGCGTTCTCGCCGCTTCGGAACTCATTTGGGGAGAAGACCTTAATCTGGTTCCCGGCCTGACCGATATGCTGGCTGCGAATCTCGCCAAGATTCAGAAAGATGGAATGAGGGCTGCTGTCGAAAGCATCTTGTAGGGATTTCTGTCAAATAAAAACGCTACCGGTGATTTTACTCAACCGGTAGCGTTTTTTTTTGTGAAGATTCTTCGGCTACGCCTCAGAATGACGAGTTCGTCTGTCATCCTGAGCGTTAG
>JABUTQ010000371.1 GCA_021443605.1 Bacteroidales bacterium
TAAAGCGCCGCTCCAATCCCTCCGGCCGCTCCTCCTCCGGGGACAGTTGCAAACACCTCCGCTTGTTCCTGTCGCCCCATTTCGCAAAGTTTCTGCGAGCAATCTCTTGCGTGGACCGCCATCCGTTTCTCGAGTCGTTTGAGCATATCCGCATCCGCCCCTTTTTGGGGAGCATAGACATAAGTCGCTCCGTTGCGTCCAAGTAGTGGGTTAGTAACGTCACAGGCAACCGTAACTTCTATATTGTCAAATAGATATAAGGAATCTCCGATAGCTGACAGCATCCCTGCCCCGCCATCGTTTGTGGCACTTCCCCCAATCCCGACATAGATTTTTGAGACACCTCGTGATGCCGCATCAAGCAGGAGAATCCCCAATCCGTAAGTGGTGGTCGCTTCTGGGTTCCGCTCTTGTGGGGAAAGCAGGGAAAGGCCGCAACAGGAAGCCATCTCAATGAACGCCATATCGCCATAAATCAGAATCGGTGCGGTAATGGGGCGTTTGAGTGGGTCAAAAGTTGCGACTTCCACCCGTTCCGCTGAGGGGAAGACCGCCGATATCACTGAAAGGAATCCATCTCCTCCGTCTGCAAGTGGAATCTTCATAATCTCCTCATCTCCAACAAATTGCTTTACGGTATTTTCAACACCGTCTGCCACCTCACAGGCCGTATAACTCCCCTTGAATTTATCAGGTATAATCAGTATCATTTATGCTGTCTTGAAATTTTATTAGAAGCTGTTTAAATTTTGTAATAAATTTTACAACAGCTTATTAACTTTGCCAAAAAATTCAACAAAGATATGAAGAAAATCAACTTATTGGTAGCTATGCTGATGCTCGCGCTCGCAATGCCGGCAACAGCTGATGAAGGAATGTGGCTTCTGCCCCTCCTTGAAAAACTCAATATCAAGACAATGCAGAGTATGGGATGCGAACTCTCTGCAGATCAAATCTATAGCATCAACAAGACTTCGCTCAAGGATGCAGTCGTACAGTTCGGCGGCGGATGTACCGGAGAGGTTGTCTCAAAAGAAGGTCTTCTCCTTACAAACCACCACTGCGGTTACAGTGCAATCCAGAAGCTCAGCAGCGTGGAGCACGACTATCTTGCAAACGGTTTCTGGGCTATGAGCCGCAGCGAAGAGCTCCCTGCAGAGGGTCTTTCGGTAACTTTCCTCCAGAGCTTCACCGATGTCACCAAACAAATCGACAAGGCTCTTGCAAAGGGAAAGACAGATGAAGAAAAGGCTCAGATTCTCCGCAAGCTTCAGGACGAGCTCAAGGCAAAAGCTGAAAAAGAGAATAAGAACTGCCGTGCCGTCGTATCATCTTTCTATGGTGGGAATACTTATTATCTTATTGTATATAAGACATATAACGATGTGCGTTTTGTAGGCGCTCCCCCTTCATCTATTGGTAAATTCGGTGCCGACACAGACAACTGGATGTGGCCTCGTCACACTTGCGACTTCTCTATGTTCCGCATCTATGCAGGCAAAGACAACGAGCCCGCCGCATATTCTCCGGACAATGTTCCCTACAAGTCTAAGAATGCCCTTGAGGTTTCGATAAAGGATATCAAGGATGGCGATTTCTCTATGATTATGGGTTATCCCGGCACCACAAACCGTTTCATGACCAGCAGCGAACTTGTGGAGACTCGCGAGAACAACGAGCTTTCAATCTATTGCCGTACTATCCGTCAGGAACTTATGATGAAGGAAATGCTTGCAGACCCTAAGGTCAAGATTCAATATGCAAGCAAATATACAAGTTCGTCAAATGCCTGGAAGAAGTGGATTGGTATGAACGAGACTTTCGAGAAGCTCAACGTGCAGGCACGCCGTGCAGCCGACGAAAAGGCTTTCACAGAGTGGGTTTCGAAGAACAATGCCCGCGTTGAGAAATATGGCGATGCCCTTGAGAAGATTAATGGTGCAATCGCCGGGCGCAAGGATGCATCCACACTAAATCGCTACATCTCGGAGACCGTTTCAAGGATTGAGATTTCAAGTGTTGCCGGAAGGCTTGCTTCAAGTGTGGAGCAACTTCTCAAAGCAAAGGATGATAAAGAGAGGAAAGCCCTCACTGCCCGTTTCAACGCCACAGTAGAGTCTTTCTATAAAGATTATTCTGCCCCTACCGACAAAATCATCACTGCTGCGATGCTGAAGATTTTCCGCGACAAGGTTGCCAAGAACGACCTTATCGACATCTATCAGTTGATTGATAGCAAGTTCGGCGGCGATATCGATGCATACGTCGAGAACCTCTTCGCAACTTCAGTATTCGTCTCAAAGGAGAAGTTTATGAATGATTATCAGGCCAAGATGGCTGCTCTCAAGCAGGAAGGTAAGGACGAATCCAAGAAAGTGATCCTCTCTTACGACAATGACCCCGCCGTCATCCTTTCAAAATCATACTCAAAGAAGGCTGCTTCTCTCCGTGGAGAATTGAACAAATACAACAAGCAGTTTGCAGAGGGAAAGAAGGCTTATATCGCCGGAACTCTCGAAATGCGCAAAGGCGAAGCAATCTATCCTGACGCCAACAGCACAATGCGACTCACATACGGAAAGATTGCATCATATTCTCCCAAGGATGCTGTCGTATATGATTATTATACAACCCTCGACGGTGTAATGGAAAAAGAAGATCCCAATAACTGGGAATTTGTTGTTCCTGAGAAACTTAAAGCTCTCCATGCAGCAAAGGACTATGGCCGTTACGCCCGTCCGGACGGCAAGATGCCGGCTTGCTTCATTATGACCGGCGACATCACCGGCGGTAACTCCGGCAGCCCTGTCCTTGACAGTAAGGGTCGTCTCACCGGTCTTGCATTCGACGGCAACTGGGAGGCAATGTCAGGCGATATTATCTTCGAACCCGACCTCCAGAGATGCATCTGCGTCGATATCCGTTATGTCCTCTTCATCGTGGATAAGTTCGGCGGCGCCGGATATCTACTTGATGAGATGACAATCGTCGAATAGAAGCTGTTTTCTCGACTTTGACGGCCTCGTATCCGAGCTTTTTATCCAACTTATCAACAAAAAAAAGGGGCGGCCTGTTGTGGTCACCCCTTTATATTTGTCTTTATGTCGGCAAGGCTATTTCTTGTAGCAGTTGAAAATATTGTCCGTGAACTTTTTGTCCAGCTTGGGTGTCAGGAGACTCACCAGAGGCACTACCACGAAGCCTCCGGTCATAGCGATTGCGCCGCAGATAATTGGATTGATGGGGTTGCCGAGAGCCATATTCACGAGTGTAATTCCCACACCCCATACGAAGCAGGCCCAGACAGAAGCTTTTGTCACCCCCTTCCAATAGAGACCGAGCAGGAATGGAGCGAGGAAAGCCCCTGCAAGGGCACCCCAGGAGATTCCCATAAGTTGGGCTATGAAAGTTGGAGGATTGAGTGCAAGCATCAATGAAATGACTATGAAGAACACAATCAATACTCTGAGTATCACAACTTTACGTTGTTCTATCCGTTTTGCGACCTCATCGTCTATCGCTCCGGTTTTTACCTCACCTCCCGCAAACTTCTTATCGCGGTAAATCAAATCGAGGGTCATAGTGGAAGACGATGTCAGCACAAGTGAGGCGAGGGTGGACATCGAAGCTGAAAGGACGAGCAGCACCACAATCGCAATCAATGCGTCCGGCAGTGTGGAAATCATCGAGGGGACGATTGCATCAAAATCCATCTTGCCGTTTGGAAGAGAAGGTGGCGTATCGAAAAGCCGGCCAAAACCTCCGAGGAAATAGCATCCACCTGCAACTACGAGGGCGAAGAGGGTTGAGATTATGGTTCCCCTCTTGATTGCGGAATCATCAGCGATGCTGTAGAATTTTCCCACCATTTGTGGAAGGCCCCAAGTCCCAAGTGATGTGAGGACCACGACACCCAGCAGGTTCCAAGGGTCTGGCCCGAGTACGGTTGCAAACTTGCCGTTCACGCCCGGGGCGGAATCCGAAGGGAGCGAAGCCATTGCAGAAAATGCCTCTGAGAAACCTCCTTTGAGATTGAGAACGGAGAAAATCACGACAACAATCCCCACAAGCATAATGATTCCCTGTATGAAATCGTTGACCGCGGTGGCGCGGTAACCTCCAAGGATTACATAAAGTGCTGTGAGAACGGCCATTACTACCACGCAGTATTGATAGGGGATGCCGAACCCCATCTCGAAAAGGGTGCTGATTCCTTTATATACACCAGCTGTGTAGGGAATCAGAAAGACGAACACTATGATGCTTGCAATTACCCTGAGATTCTGGGAATTGAAGCGAGTGCCGAAGAAATCGGGCATTGTGCAGCTGTTTATATGTCTGGTCATCAGGCGAGTACGGCGGGCAAGGACGAGCCACGCAAGCAGAGACCCTATAACTGCATTGCCAATACCTATCCAGGTGGAGCTCAAACCGTATTTCCATCCAAACTGTCCGGCGTAGCCAACAAAGACCACTGCAGAGAAATAACTGGTGCCGTAAGCGAAGGCGGTGAGCCACCCCCCTACCTTGCGCCCTCCGAGCACGAATCCATCTACACTTGAAGCAGATCTGCGGGAGTATATCCCCACACCTATGGTGACGGCAAAGAATACGAGTGTGAGTAAAATCTTTATAAACATAAAATTATCAATTAAAACGCACTTGAACCTGGCACATAATCATATGGACAGGGGTGCGGGTGAAAAATGACTTGTAATCTGTATTGGCATTCTTGAATACATATTGAAGCTGGAGACGGCATTTCTTGTAGAACCAGTACTGGAGGCCGCCGACCGCCTTGAACATATCCGCCTCCCGCATAGACGTGTTGAAGTTGAAATAGTCTGCACTTGCCACAAAGTCAAGTGTTTTCGGGATTATGGCAACGGAGCCGGTGAGGTATCCGCCTCTGCTTGTCACTTCGCCGTCGAGCCCCTGAAGGTACTCTCCGTGAAAATTGACCATGTCGGATGAGTAGGCAAGTCCGGCTGTGATTCTGTGTCGGGAATAAATCTCATCCAATGCAATGGCAGGATTGAACAATGGCCTGTCCACGAGGGCCTTGCCTCTTCCATACTGCCCTGTGACACAGATGTTCAGACCCTTGACTGGCCTGAACTCCAGCCTTCCTATGATATTTTTGAAATTATCGTTGTCCCACACGTTGATTCCGGTGCCGTTGACTACATCCACTTCGTAGCGGAAAAACTTGTTTGGCGTCTCTCCGAACAGGAAAAGGCCGAGATCGCGTCCCCCCTGCGGTCCATTGAGAGGATCGGAACTGCAGCCGGCGAGATAGGCAACACCTTCGGAATTGACGTCTATGGTCTCAACAGCGGACGGGGAGAGGGGATTCTCGTATGAAAGACCTGTCTTTCCCTGTCCGATGCGGATGTTGAACAGGTTGTTGTTCGTTACCCGGAACTCGGTGTAGTATTCCTGAACGGTACTGCTGAAATTGTGCATGAAGCGGAATGTCCAGCGGTCGGTTATGTTCGCATCCACCCAAAATATGGTGCGCTTGAGCACAAACGAGTTTGTGACGCTTCCTTCGGCGCTCTTGAAATTATATCCCCCCTGGGCGTATCCGTGAATCTGCACCCGTTCCAGTATGGTATTCACCCACTCCGGCACGTTTCGCTGCTCATTCTGCTCCTGAGTCGGCGTGCTTTCTTCTTGCGCATTGAGGAGGGCGGGCATTAAGCCGCATAGTACAATAATGCATATTCTGATATTCATAGTTCATTCAATAAATTCGGTTGCAAAGTAGGCTATTTATTTTGTGATAAGGCCTAACTATTTTACTGAAATAAATACCATTAATACGGGAATTTATATATTTGCACAAAAAATATGGATATATGGTACGAGATATAACTGATATTGAACGCTTCAACGATTGTTTCTGCCAGCCGACACTCAACAAGATGGTGGCTGTGGGAAACCTGGCGTTCGCAGATGTTTCACTTTTCAGCCAAAGAGAATATAACCTTTACTGCATAGTGATGACCGACGCCGACTTTGGCGACATCTACCGCAATGATTCCAAACTGGAATACGGGCGCGGAAGCATTTTTTCCGTCAGGCCGGGGCAGAAGCTGCACGCAGAGCTCAATCCTCAAGTAAATCCGAGAGGGAAGATTCTCGCCTTCAGCCCTGAGTTACTGGTCAAGACCGGCCTTGGACGCGATTTCTATATGTTCAATTTCTTTGATTTTGACATTCCCAAGGCGATAAAGCTCTCAAGCAGCGAAAGGGAGCTGTTAATCGATTGTTTCGGGGCCATCGACACGGAGCTCCATATCGCGGAGGACAGTCTGTCGGGACATATCCTGAGGCTCTGCATCAGTCGTCTCCTCTCATACTGCAAGCGATTTTTTGAGTGTCAGTTTGAAGAGCAGGGGCGTCAGCAAAGCGATATCTCCCGTCGTTTGGACAAGCTCATTACCAATTATATCTCCAGTGGGATGGCTCAACAAAAGGGACAGCCAACGGTGTCGTGGTGCGCCCGTCAGTTCAATCTCTCTCCAAACTATTTCGGGGATTTGGTGAAGAAGGAATTTCATATCACCGCACAGGAGTTCATCCACCAGAAATTGATTGAAACGGCCCGCGCAATGCTCTCGAACCAAAACTACAGCATCAGCGAAATCGCTGAGTCTCTGGGATTTGCCTATGCAAACCATTTCACCCGTTTTTTTACCGGCAAGACGGGGATGACACCTTCCGAATACAGAAAAGGGATATGATTCTATTGTTTGAACTTGCCCCAGAGATGGCCTACGAGGACTTTTGGCAGAATTGCAATCAGAGGGGGGAGATAGACGTTCATCGCTCCGGGCTGGACTAACCTGCGGCGGTGAAACATCCTGTGCAAGGCTCTGCGCACAAGCCATTGCGGCGTGCCGATAACCTTGATTCTCACCCCGAACTGCAACAGCTTGGGGTTGAGGTTGTAGAGCGGAGTGGCAATCGCTCCGGGGCACACAGTTGTGACACCCACTCCATATTCTCTCATTTCAAAATAGAGCGAGCGACCGAAGCTGCGCAGATAAGCCTTTGTGGCAGAGTAAGTTGTGATGCCGGGCATTGGCAGCCTCGATGCCATTGAAGATACAATCAGGATATATCCGTACCCCCGTGCCTTCATTTTTTCACCAAACAAAACCGACAGTTTTGTGACGGTGTTTATGTGCAATCCGAGAATTGCGTCTATCTTTCCCATCAAGGCGGCGGTGTGTTCCTTGAAGAAAAACATCCCGGCATTATTTATAAGGATATCAATCTCAACCTTTTGCTCATCGCAGAATTTTACAAGACTCTCTGCAGCGTCAGCGGCGGCAAGATCTTGGAAATGAGATATTACCGATACGTTGAATTCTTTTGCTATCTGCGTTGCCTGCTCTTCGAGCTGCTGTTGTTGGTTGCTCACCAAAAGCAGGTTGCACCCTTCGGCAGCCAAGAAACGGGCATACTGCAATCCCATTCCGGAACTACCTCCGGTGATTAGGGCAAATGGTTTGTGTCCGTGCTTTTTTTCAAAACGATTTATATGCCTTGTCAGTACTCTCATATCGGTAAAATTTGGAACAAAATTACATATCATCTGAGATAATACGAAGAATTATGATAAATTTGTCCCATTATCTTATTCCAAATGAGTGTTGACAGTTTTAATATTTTCCTGATTGTGATGGCGGCGATTGCGGTCATCGTGTTCGTGGCCCTTTTTTTCGTGGATGCCGGATATGGCAAATTCTATGACAAAAAGTGGGGACCGGCGGTAAACAATCGCCTCGGATGGGTGCTGATGGAGGCGCCGGTGTTCATAGCGATGCTCCTTTTGTGGGCATTCAGTGACCGCACTGAAGAGATCGTCCCCTTCATATTCTTGATTATCTTTGAGATACACTACTTGCAACGAGCATTCGTATTCCCCTTTCTAATAAGAGGAAATGGAAAGATGCCGTTTTCCATCATTGCTATGGGGGTGGTATTCAACACTTTGAATGCGTTGATGCAAGGTGGTTGGCTGTTCTATATCGCACCTGACGGGCTTTACACAGGGCAATGGCTGGCCACACCGCAGTTTATTGTCGGGACAATTATATTTTTCGCAGGGATGTATATCAATATGCGCTCCGATTACATTATTCGTCATCTCCGCAAAAAAGGGGATACGAAACATTATCTTCCCAAGCAGGGGATGTTCAAGTATGTTTCGTCGGCCAATTATTTCGGGGAATTTATAGAATGGTGTGGTTTTGCGATACTTACCTGGTCGTGGGCGGGGGCTGTGTTTGCTCTTTGGACTTTTGCGAATCTTGCCCCGCGTGCTGCCCGTATCCACGAACGTTACAAAAATGAATTTGGCGACGAATTCAACTCAAAGAGAGTGAAAAGGATTATACCATTTATATATTAAAGGTTATGTCAGATATGTTTTCTCCTTGCCGGATCGGGCCGGTGACTTTGCGCAACAGGGTAATCAGGTCTGCTGCATTTGAGAATATGGCTTATGGAAACAAGCCGTCGCAAGATTTGTACGATTATCACGTTGCAGTGTCTCGCGGTGGCGTGGGGATGACCACGATTGCGTATGCTGCCGTCAACCGCAGCGGCCTCTCGTTTGACGGCCAGTTGTATATGTGCGAAGAGAACGTTCCCGAGCTTAAGAAACTCACAGATGCTATCCATAAGGAAGGGGCGAAGGCATCGATACAGCTGGGGCACTGCGGCAACATGACACATCGTGCCACCTGCGGATGCACACCCGTCGGAGCTTCCGGAGGATTCAATATGTATTCTCCAACCTTTGTGAGGAGACTCCGCAAGGATGAGATATTTTCATTGGTAAAAGATTTTGGAAAGGCTGTGAATCTTGCCCGTGAGGCAGGCTTCGATTGTGTTGAGATTCACGCCGGTCACGGCTATCTCATCAGCCAGTTCCTATCCCCATACACCAACCATCGCCACGATGAATTCGGGGGCTCGCTCGACAATCGTATGAGATTTATGCGTTTGGTGATGAAGGAAGTGCTCGATGCGGCCGGAGATGATATTGCTGTGGTGGTGAAGGTAAATATGAAAGACGGATTCAGACGGGGGATGAAACAGGCTGAATGTCTGGAAGTTGCGAAAGAGCTGGAGCGTCTTGGCGTCCATGCGCTGGTGCTCTCCGCCGGCTTTGTCAGCAAAGCTCCTATGGAGGTGATGCGCGGTGCGATGCCGATAAAAACCCTTACCCACTATATGGATATGAAGAAATTCTGGTGGCTCAAGGCGATGGTGCGTCTGTTTGGGAGGATACTTATTCCAACAATACCATATAAAGATTCATATTTCCTTGAAGATGCAAAGGTGTTCAGGGCTGCATTGAAGATGCCGCTGATTTATGTAGGGGGTATGGTTTCCAAAGATGGGATAGAGGAGGTTCTGGACAGCGGATTTGTGGCTGTGCAGATGGCAAGGGCGCTTGTCCACGATACCGATTTCGTCAACAAGCTCCAAAGTGGAGAGGTGACACGCAGCGGATGCCGCCACTCAAATTATTGTATAGGAAGAATGTACAGCCTTGAGATGAAATGCAATAAGTGTGTGGAGAATCTCCCTCCATCACTCCAAAAAGAGGTTTCCGAAGCTGAAAAGAGATGGGAAGGGAAGTAGTAATCATCACCGGAGCGAGCGGAAGCATCGGCTCGGAGGTCGTCCGCGCAATGGCAGCGGATGGCTTCGATGTGATAATGGCCTGCAGGAATGTAAAAAAGGGGGAGGCCGTGCGTGCCGCATTGCTTGCAGACATCCCCTCCGCCCGTTTGGAAGTAAGGCAAGTTGAACTCTCTTCGTTCGCCTCCATCCGCGCTTTTGCATCTGCATTGAAAGAAGAAAATATATCTGTCTTGAAACTTTTTAACAATGCCGGAGTGATAAACCGCTATTATTCAGTTACTTCAGATGGATATGAAAATACATTGGCCGTAAATTACCTTGCCCCCTGCCTGTTGATTCACGAGCTTCTTCCATTGTTTGCGGTCGGGGCATCCATTGTGAATATGGTATCCGTAACCCGCTTCACATCATCTTTGAAAAAAGATTTCTTTGAGTGTAATCCCCATAAATTCAGTCAGTTGGGGACTTACGGCAAGACAAAATACGCCCTGCTTGTCTATTCGGCGATCCTTTCGGCCAAGATGCATGATTTGCACATAAACGTTTCGGACCCCGGTGTGGTGGACAGCAATATGATAAGTATGGGGCGCTGGTTCGATCCCATCGCAGATATTTTATTTCGTCCTTTCTGCAAGAAACCGTCATCGGGAGCCATTCCGGCAGTGAATGCACTTCGGAGTGAAAAATCCGGATTTTATTTCAAAGGGGCGAAAAAATCGTTCAAGATACCCGAAAAGATTTTAAATCATCCACTTGCCGCGTGGCTGGAGAGTGAAACGGAAAAGAAAATTGCTTCAAGTTCCGGTTATGGAAAATGAAGCAAATCCGTTGGTAAACTATTCCGCTCAGAATTTCCAGGCAAGGACTTCCTCTACCATCACGAGCATACCATATACGTGTTGAAGGAGAGGATTGCTGAGAATCTCTGTGTTGATGTCAACGACTTTTGTCTCAACCTTCTCATTGCTCAGCCCGGCTACGGCTTCCTCGAAGTTTGAGAAAGGAACGACACCGTCAGGGTTGCCGTGGAGGAGTTTAAGGGAGTACTCGGGCTGCCAGCCTTGGCAGAGATTCTGACGATCCATAAGTTCAAGAAGCCTGTCGAGATGGTCGGGATGCGCTTCGGTATATTCCATATTGAGAATCTGGTCGAGATTCTTGCCGTTGAACTTGACAAGCATATCGATAACGTTCTCGGAGTTGTTCTTTATGGCTTGAGGCACACCGGTCGAGAGAGCCCACTCGGTGAAGAAATCCTCGTAGTCGAGATCCGCCACTTCGGTAGGGTAACTATTGAACATACTGTTGATTACCAAAGGGATAACAGATCCAAGTCCAAGCTCTTTACCATTTTCAAAATCTTCCACATAAGTTTCAAAAGTGCGACGGAGATTGTAAGGGCCGTCACCACAATAGACCTTGTCAAGCCTGATTCTGTCTTGTGTGGCCTTGTCGAGCTGCTGGACCCGGCGGAGTGAAGCCAACGAAACGGATCCGCCCTGGGAGTATCCAACGATATATGATTTGTAATTGCTGTTGAGTTGAAGTTTCTTGGCTTTTGCGTAGTCAAGAAGGGCAAGAAGGGCATCCACGCTGGTGCGACCGTGAACCTCGTGGTTGAGATAGAGGTCGGGGTGGTTGGAGCTCGAACCCAGGCCGATATAGTCGGGAAGGATGCAGAGGGCTCCTGTCGCGGCCATCGCAGCCTCTACGGAAGTATATTGCGTAGGAACCATTGTAAAACCTATCTGGGTGCCGTGATTGATTAGCATCACCTTGTCCATCTTTCGGAGGAGAGGATAGACAATGAGAGCGGAAGCTGTGACGGGCTTCATATCTTGATCAAGAGTGGTGTATTCGATGCGTACGGTCTTGTAGAGCAGAGGGGGAAGAGCCTTGGTGGCAGGATCCTGACTTCCGCTTGCCAGTTCGAATGCATTGTCAACGCCATTGAAGATTTGTGCCTTGAAATTGTTTTTCAATGCTCCGATTGTCATATTGTAAAGTCCTTGTGCGGTGATTTCAGACTCTTCGACAACTCTGAATGAAGCTTCGGATTGTTCGTCAAAGTTGATGACTTCTGTCAAATCGTTCTTGCTGCAGGCCGAAAGGCAGATTGCAAGGATAGCAGAAGCGATGATAAATGTTTTCTTCATAATGATTTTGTAAATGATTTGGACGGCAAATTTATTAATTTTTGAAAATGATGGTGCCGTTGCAGCTGAATCGGGGAAAGATTTTACATTTTTTTTGCAATTTTTTTCAAAAAAATTTGGTGTTTTAAAAAAAGTGCGTACATTTGCAGCCCGTTTCGGAAGGGAGGGC
>JABUTQ010000196.1 GCA_021443605.1 Bacteroidales bacterium
GAGACAGAGGCAGCAACCGCACTCCCCATCCCCGAGGAGCCGATGCTCAAGATTTCCACTTCTTTGGGAGATATCGTGGTGAAGCTCTACAAAGAGACTCCCGCACACCGCGACAATTTCGTAACACTCGCACGCAAAGGCTTTTACGATGGAATTTTGTTTCACAGGGTAATTCCAAACTTTATGGTGCAGGCTGGTGACCCCCTCTCAAAGGATATGGAAAACAATGCAGCCAAGATTGGCACCGGCGGACCGGACTACACCCTTCCCGCTGAGATCGTTGAAGGATTCACCCACAAGAAGGGAGCTCTTGCAGCGGCACGCCGCGGAGATTCCGTCAATCCTGAGAAGAGATCTTCCGGCTCACAGTTCTATCTTGTGCAGGACGAAAACGGATGCAGCCACCTTGATGGAGAGTACACAATTTTCGGTGAAACAGTCGAAGGACTTGATGTGATTGACAAGATTGCTGCAGTAAAAACCAACAATCGCGGCCTTCCTGAGACAGAAATTAAAATCCTCAAAATCACAGAGTTGAATTAATTTCAAAAAAAATTTAATCTATTTCAAAAAACTTTGGCACGCCATTTGGATGAGGTAGAGTCGATAGTTTTTTCATAGGTTAAGTTTAGGTTAAAGAAAGATTAAGCGGCTCAAGTTTTCGAGTCGCTTTTTCTTTTTTTATTTGGTCGGTGAAATATAAAATTATACATTTGCACCGAAATGATTATGACAAACACCCTTTCACATCTCCATCATCACCGCAGCGAATAGTTCCGGTAAGTGATGTTTTGTGTGTAAATAACTAATATACAAAGGCTTGCCGGGTTCGGTAAGCCTTTTTTTCATTATACGCGATTATGTTAAGATTAGTAGTACAGTCAAAAGGACGTCTATACGAGCAGAGCATGAACATGCTCAAGGAGATTGGAATAGACATCGACGACTCAAAAAGAAAATTCATTTCCTGCGCATCCAACTTTCCGATAGAGGTGCTCTATATGCGCGATGACGACATTCCGCAGATTGTCTCTGCCGGCACAGCCTCGTTGGGAATCGTTGGGCTAAACGAAGTTGAAGAGCGTGGAGCTGAAGGGCTCAAGGTCATCAAAAAACTGGGCTTCGGGGGGTGCAGAATCTCCCTTGCAGTGCCAAAATCGGCCGATTACACCGGCCCCCAATATTTCAACGGGAAGAGAATCGCAACATCCTACCCGAGAATCCTAAAAAATTATCTGGACAGGAACGGCATAGATGCAAAGATAGAGGTGATTACCGGTTCTGTGGAAGTGGCACCGGCCGCAGGAATTGCAGATGCCATCTTTGATATCGTCTCCTCCGGAGGCACCCTCATCGCCAATGGTTTGAAAGAGGTGGAGAAGGTGTTCCAGTCTGAGGCTGTACTGATTGGAAATGATACCATACAGGGGGAAGATCAGGAGCAACTCGATGAAATGCTCTTCAGAATCGACTCTGCCATTTACAGCAAAGACAAGAAATACCTGCTGATGAACATCCCCGCGAATGCACTGGAGAAAGCCGCGAAAATCCTCCCGTCTCTCCGCAGCCCCACCATAATGCCCCTATCTGCAGATGGCTGGTATTCAATGCATTCTGTGGTCAAGACATCTGAAATATGGGAGAAAGTGCGCAAACTGAAACAGATTGGAGCGGAAGGAATTTTGATATTGAACATAGATAAGATAGTGTTATGAGCGAAAGAGTAATACAAAGATTCGTCAATCCGGATTATTCTACATGGATAGATATGTGTGAAAATTTCATCGAAGATGACGATGAAATTAAAAATACAGTGGGGGAAATAATTGAACGGGTACGATTGGGAGGAGACGAGGAACTGATGAAGTTGTGCCTTGAATTGGATTCTTACAATGTTTATGATTCCTTTCTTGGATTGAGTCCCGAAGATATAATCGAGGCCGAAACGAAAGTTTCACCTGAAGTCCTCAAGGCCATAGAAACTGCGGCCAAAAATATCGAGAAATTCCATAGGGCACAAATGCCTCAAACCATTGAAGTTGAAACGATGGAAGGGATACACTGCATTCAAAAGCCGGTCCCCATCCGGAGGATTGGAATTTATATCCCCGGGGGAACTGCCCCGTTGTTCTCCACAGTATTGATGCTCGCGATTCCTGCAAAAATAGCGGGATGCAGCGAGATTGTCCTCTGCACTCCGGCAGGAAAATACGGCAGGGTAAGCCCCGAAATAATCTACGCAGCCAAATTCTGCGGAGTTGACCGTTTCTACAAAGTAGGTGGAGCTCAGGCGATTGCAGCTATGGCATACGGCACTGAGACCATCCCGAGAGTTGACAAGATTTTCGGCCCGGGAAATAAGTATGTGATGACTGCAAAGCAGATGGTATCCAATTATACAGCCATTGATATGCCGGCAGGCCCTTCGGAAGTGATGGTGATTGCAGACGACAAGGCCAATCCAAGATTTGTCGCCGCCGACTTACTCTCGCAGGCGGAACACGGGAGGGACAGCAGGATAGTCCTGGTTTGCAAGAGTGTTGAATTTTCCGACAAGGTGATACGAGAACTCAACAGTCAGGAAAAATTGCTCCCAAGGAGGGATATCACCTCAGAATCAATGTCAAAGAGTTTTATCGTGGTGTTTGACAGCGATTTGGATATGATTGAGTTTGCAAATATGTATGCCCCCGAGCACCTCATCATCCAGACAGAAAATCCGGCATGGATTGCAAATAGCATCACATCTGCGGGCAGTGTATTCCTGGGAGAATATTCGCCCGAAAGTGCCGGAGATTACGCTTCGGGGACAAACCACACCCTCCCCACCAACGGATGGGCGCACTGCTACAGCGGTGTGAACATAGACAGCTTTATGCGCAAGATGACAATCCAGGAACTCTCCCGCAGCGGACTGAAAAAAATTGGAAAGACAATTGTCACTATGGCAGAAGCGGAAGGGCTGCAGGCCCACGCAAATGCCGTAAAGGTAAGGTTAAGCAAAAAGGATAATTTGATTTAAATGGCTGATTTTATGAATAATAGGATTGCACAACTGGTGCGGAACAATATCCGCACACTCGCCCCATATTCTACGGCAAGAGATGAATTCAAAGGCAGTTTGGGAGTATTCCTGGATGCCAACGAAAGCCCCTATCCCAATCCGTTCAACCGCTATCCCGATCCGCATCAGAAAATTCTGAAGGAGAAGATAAGCGCCCTAAAAGGTATGCCGGTGGAGAAGATTTTTCTCGGGAACGGAAGTGACGAAGCTATCGATTTGATGTACAGAATCTTCTGCACACCCGGGAAAGACAACGCAATCGTAATTGCACCAAGCTACGGGATGTATTCGGTATGCGCTGAGATAAACGACGTAGAGGTGCGCAGCGTGGAGCTGAATCCCGACTGGTCTCTGCCGGAAGAGAAACTGCTCGAAGCGGCGGACGACAACAGCAAGCTGATGTTCATCTGCAGCCCCAACAACCCCACGGCCAACGCCTTCCCTAAAGAGCAAATTCTTCGCATAGTGCAGAAATTCAATGGGATTGTGGTGGTTGATGAAGCGTATGCCGATTTCAGCACAAAAGGGAGCTTGCTGCCGGAACTGGCAAGCAACGATAATATGGTGGTACTCCAGACAATGTCCAAGGCCCGCGGATTGGCGGGGCTCAGGCTCGGAATGGCATTCGCAGACAGCTGCATCATCCGGTTTATGTCGATGGTGAAATATCCTTATAATATCAATCAAGCCACTATAAACGAGGCACTTAAAGTGTTGGATAAAAATATCGGTGACGAGATTTCCGAGATACTTTCCGAAAGAGAGAGATTGTCAGCCGAGCTTATAAAGTTCAAATTTATCAAGGAGATTTTCCCCAGCGACGCCAACTTCATCCTGATAAGGACAGACGATGCAAACTCGCTTTACGACCATCTGATAAAAGATGGGATTATCGTCCGCAACAGAAACAGTGTGAAAGGGTGCAAAGGGTGTCTTAGAATCACCATCGGGCTCACTTCCGAAAACGAAAAATTATTGTCATCCCTCAAAATGTACCAAATATGAAAAAGGCGATATTCATAGACCGCGACGGCACCATAATAGTGGAGCCGGAAGACGAACAGATAGACTCCCTTGAAAAGCTGGAGTTTGTCCCGGGAGCAATCTCGGGGCTCAGGAGTTTGATGAATCTCGGATTCGAGCTGGTGATTGCCTCAAACCAAGACGGATTGGGAACCCCCTCTTTCCCCGAGGAAGATTTTTGGCCGGTACAGAACAAAATGCTCAAAACGCTTGAAGGTGAGGGGATTGTCTTTGATGATATTCTGATAGACAGGACATTCCCTCAAGACGGAGCCCCGACAAGGAAGCCCGGCATAGGGATGTTCGGCAAGTATCTTGGCGGAGAATACGACCTTGCCGCCAGTTTTGTAATCGGCGACCGCGAAACCGATATGCAGCTTGCACGCAATCTGGGAGCCAGGGGGCTGAAACTTCCCGAAATGAGTTGGGCAGAGATAGCCGAGACGATTCGCAAAAGCGACAGATGTGCAACAATTTGCCGCAAAAGCGCGGAGACAAACATCGAGTTGATGGTGGATTTGGACGGAAATCTCGACTCGGAAGTAGATACCGGATTGAAATTTTTCGACCACATGTTGCTCCAAATCGTGCATCACGGAGGCATCTCGTTGAATCTCAGAGCAAAAGGAGACCTCGAAGTTGATGAGCACCACACTATGGAAGATGTGGGCATCGTGCTCGGGGAGGCATTGAGAACCGCCCTTGGCGACAAGCGGGGGATAGACCGCTACGGATTTGCCCTTCCGATGGACGAAAGCCGCGCCATAGTGCTGCTAGACCTCGGCGGCAGAAGCGAGCTCGTGTGGGACGTAGAGTTTACAAGAGAGTATGTCGGGGATGTCCCCACGGAGATGTTCAAACATTTCTTCAAGTCGCTCAGCGATGCTCTCAAATGCAATTTATACATTCAGGCAAAGGGAGAAAACAACCACCATATCGCCGAAAGCATTTTCAAGGCATTCGCCCGCTCGCTCAAACAGGCGGTGCACTGCAACCCCTTCAGTTATGACCTCCCATCAAGCAAAGGAATATTATAAAGGAATATTATGATAGCAGTTATTGATTACAATACCGGCAATATAAAGTCGGTGGGAAATGCCCTCAGCAGGCTTGGAGCAGAATATGTACTGACATCAGACGAGGGGGTAATCCGCTCGGCAGACAGGGTGATTCTGCCCGGAGTGGGGAATGCAGCAAAGGCAATGGAAAACATTGAAAACAAGGGACTTGCAGGTGTGATAAGAAGTCTGCGCATTCCGATTCTCGGCATTTGCGTGGGGATGCAGATTATGTGCCGCCACTCTGAGGAAGACAACGCCGGCTGCCTCGGGATTTTCGACTGCGACGTGAAGAGATTTATCCCGGCTACAGATTTGAAGGTGCCCCACATCGGTTGGAACAGCATTTTCAATTTGGAGAGCAAACTGTTTCGGGGGATTGACAGCGGCAGCTATGTTTATTTCGTACACTCCTATTACCCTGGGCTTTGCACGGATACGATAGCCTGCTGCAAGTATGGGGACACCCTTTTCAGCGCCGCCCTCAAATACGAAAACTTTTACGGCACCCAGTTCCATCCCGAAAAGAGCGGCGACATAGGGGAACAGATACTGAAGAACTTTTTGAAGCTATGATAAAAGATTCTTCGGCTTCGCCTCAGAATGACGGAGCTCGTCATCCTGAGCGTAGCGAAGGATCTCATTGAAAACTAAATAATATGATCCAACTTGTACCTGCAATCGACATAATTGACGGCAAATGCGTCCGGCTGACAATGGGAGACTACTCACGGCAAAAGACCTACGGAGACTCTCCCGCCGACATGGCAAAAGCATTCGAACAATGCGGCGTAAAGCGGCTCCACCTTGTGGATCTCGACGGAGCAAAAATTTCGTCTCCGGCAAACCTCCGCACCCTCGAAAAAGTGGCAAAAGCAGTGGATTGCCAGATAGAATGGGGCGGAGGACTCTCCTCTTCAGAAGCGCTCGTCTCTGTCTTCAATGCCGGAGCAACCCACGCTATTGTGGGAAGTATTGCCGCCCTAAACCCCGATATGTTCGAGCAATGGCTTGATATTCACAAGGATAAAATGATATTCGGAGCCGATATAAAGAACGGGGAGATAGCCGTAAAAGGATGGGTGGAATCTGTCAAGGCCTCCATCAGAGAGTTTGCACAGCGGTTTGCCGCCCACGGGCTCCAAGAGATGATTTGCACCGATATCCGCAAAGACGGGATGCTTCAGGGGCCCGACCCGGAGTTTTACAAAACAATCGGCGAGAACATAAAAGAAACCGGCATTCAGCTCACCGCCAGCGGCGGAGTGTCCTCTATGAAGGATATCGAGATGCTGGACAGCCTGAACCTCCGCAAGGTAATCGTGGGCAAAGCAATATATGAAAACAAGATCAGTTTCAAGGAGATAGAGCAATGGTCGCAAAAAGGATAATCCCATGCCTCGACGTCAAAGACGGCCAGGTTGTCAAAGGGATAAATTTTGAAGGGCTTCGCGAGGTGGGCGATGCCGTGGAGATGGGGGCAAAATATTCCCGGGACGGAGCCGATGAGCTGGTTTATTTGGACATCAGCGCCAGCAGCGAGGGACGAAAGACTTTCGTGAACCTGGTGGGGAAGATTGCCGCCCGCATCAATATCCCATTTACCGTGGGAGGAGGAATCTCATCCATAGATGATGCGGCAAGACTCCTCGACGCCGGTGCAGACAAAATCTCCATCAACACCGCTGCCGTAAAAAATCCCGCCTTAATCGAAGAAATCGCGCAAAAGTATGGCAATCAGTTTGTTGTGGTGGCAATTGATGCCAAAATGATAGAGAATCGCTGGACAATCACCACCCACGGGGGGAAAAACCTCACGGAACGGGAGTTGTTTTCGTGGGCAAAAGAGGTGCAGGAGCGAGGTGCCGGAGAGATTCTTTTCACATCTATGGACCACGACGGTACCCGCAACGGATATGCCTGCGACACATACCTCGCCCTGTCTGAAATTCTCTCCATACCGGTAATCGCATCGGGCGGAGCGGGAAACTCGGAGCATATTGTGGATGTTCTCTCCAAGGGGAGAGCCGATGCCGCCCTTGCCGCCAGCATATTCCACTACAACCAACTCTCAATTCAAGAAGTTAAACAGGCTTTGCAGGCCGCAAATATCAGTGTAAGATTATGACATTCAACGATTTCGACTTATCTAAAACAGGCGACGGCCTTCTGCCGGCAATCATTCAGGACGACACCACGCTCAAGGTGCTGATGCTTGGCTATATGAATCGCGAGGCATTTGAGAAAAGTGTCGAAACGGGGCTCGTGACATTCTGGTCGCGAAGCAGAAAAGCGCTCTGGACTAAAGGAGAAACGAGCGGCAACTATCTGCATATCAATAGTATGTATAAAGATTGCGACTCCGATACACTGCTCATCAGAGCCACTCCGGACGGGCCTACCTGCCACCGCGGCACAACTGCCTGCTTCGACACTCCGGACGAGGAAGGATTTATCAGAACTCTTCAGAAGACCATCCAAACCCGCCACAAAGAGATGCCGGAAGAGTCTTACACCACCCGCCTTTTTGTAAAAGGGGCAAAGGCTATTGCAAAGAAGGTGGGCGAAGAATCGACCGAAACCATAATCGAGGCCGTAAGCGGAAACCGCGACCGTTTCATTTACGAGTCTTGTGATCTCGCCTACCACTTCCTTGTGCTGATGGAGCAGATGGGCTGCACCATCACCGATTTGGAAAGAGAACTCTCCCTTCGCAAAAAGTAATTATATTTGCGAAACTTCTGTGATATGGAGATAAGGGATAAAGTTGGATTTTTACCGCACAGCCCTGGCGTATATAGATTTTTAGACGCAGAAGGGACAATCATTTACGTTGGGAAAGCGAAAGATCTCAAGCGGAGGGTGAGCCAATATTTCCGCCCGCCCGAGGCGCTGGACCGCAAAACCCGCGCAATGGTGAGCCATATTGCAGATTTGATGCATACCGTGGTGGAGACAGAAGAAGATGCTTTATTGCTGGAAAATAACTTGATAAAGCAATTTCAGCCCAAATACAATATCCTTCTAAAAGACGGAAAGACCTATCCGTGGCTCTGCGTAAAGAAGGAGTCGTTCCCGAGAGTATTCATTACAAGAAACGTGGTCAAAGATGGCTCGCAATATTTCGGCCCATACAGCAACGCCGCCCATGCGCACAGCCTGATTAATCTCATTTCAAACCTCTACAAGATAAGAAGTTGCAAGCTGAATCTCTCAAAAGAGCAGATTGAAAAGGGGAAATACCGCCCCTGCCTCAACGCCCACATCAGCAGATGCAAGGCCCCTTGCGTGGGAAATATCTCTGAAGAGGAGTACAACTCCCAGATTGAAGAAATCGTACAGATACTCAAAGGGGGCGTGGGAAAACTAATAAGAGAAAACCGCGCACAGATGAGGCTCGCCGCCGAAGAGCTGAGATTCGAAGACGCACAACTCTACAAAGAGAGGATGGAGATGCTCCAGAAACACTACGACAAGTCGCTTGTGGTGAATCAAAGCATGGCGGAGGCAGATGTTTTCTCAATCATCTCCGACGACACCGAATCGTATTGCAACTACCTGAGAATCACCGACGGATGTATTGTCCAGTCTTTCAGTATGGAGCTCAAGTGCCGCATAGAGCAGAGCCCGGAGGAGGTGCTCGGCATCTTCATCGGAGAGATTGTATCCCGTTTCGGCAAACTCTATAAAGAGGTGATAGTGCCGATTATTCCCGACATCAAGATAGAGGGATGTCACATCCATATTCCCTTCAAGGGAGACAAGGCCGCCCTGTTGGAGCTCAGCCGCAAAAACGCCGCCGCCCTCAAGGCAGACAAGATCAAGCAGGAGGAGCATCTTCGCCCCGAAGAGCACAAAAACAAAATAGTCGCAACTCTGCAAAAAGACCTCAATCTGGAGCGCCCGCCCAAGCACATCGAATGCTTCGACAACTCCAACATACAGGGTACCAACCCGGTAGCCTCATGCGTGGTGTTCCGTGACGGAGTGCCGAGCAAAAAAGACTACAGACATTTCAACATCAAGACAGTGGTGGGGGCAAACGATTTCGCCTCAATGAAAGAGGTGCTCAACCGCCGCTATTCCCGTATGCTCCAAGAGGGAGAGCCCCTCCCCGACCTCATAGTGGTTGACGGAGGCAGAGGGCAACTCAATTTTGCCTTGGAAGCCCTTATGGAGATGGGGATTGAAGACAAGATAAAAATCGTGGGATTGGCAAAAAGGCTGGAAGAGATCATCATCCCCGGCGACCCTACACCGCTGTTTCTCGACAAGAACTCTTCTTCGCTCAAAGTGCTGATGCACATAAGGGACGAGGCGCACAGATTCGGCATCACCCACCACCGCAACCGGCGAAGCAAGAGCCAGATAGTATCGGAACTCTCTCAAATTAAGGGGATTGGCCCTGTCACCGAAGAAAAACTGTTGCGCCATTTCAAGAGCGTGGCGAGAATCAAACAGGCAACAAAAGACTCCCTTGCCGCCGTTATCGGGAGCAAGGGAGCCGATATCATCATATCCCATTTCAACAAAGAGACCTAATTTGTCAAAGCGGATTGGAGCCTGTTGATAATGGATTCTGCGTACTCTTTCTCGTTCTTTTCCTCGAAGAGCTGTGAAATCATATAGACACACTGCATATCGCGTGTAACTACATCTTTATTAAGCATTTCCCCACCAACAATCTGTCCGAAATAGAGGGCCGACGGGATAGCGTCTTCCAAGAACCCCTCTGCAAGGGCCTTTGCCTTTTCCATCTTGCCGAAATCGAGGTAGAGATCAATCGATTGCACGATAGAATATTCGTTGGCAGATGAAAGGAGACTTATGCAGTATGGATAATTGGCTTTCGGTGTCACTTCATAGCACCTGTCGAGAATCTTCTCAGCCTTGTCAGCCTTTCCTTCGTCTTTCAATTTCAGCGCCTCTTCCACAAACAGACTCCTCAACGGATTCACTGCCACGAATGTATAAAGATTCTGATAATCGACAAGGACGGTGGTATCTGCATTGCCGTCGAAATCGAGCTTGGTCATCAACAGGTCGTAAACCTTTTCGGAATCAATCGGAAGCTCGCCTTCTTCGGTATTTGCGAGAATCGGTGTAACCTTGTATGCAAATCCCTCACACTGCAGATATTTGCCCAGGCCAAGGTCGCCATCCGCGTATTGCGAAACGAAATAAATCGGGCGGTCCCACTGGTAGTTGCTCAAGATGTCGAGGATAATCAAATCGAATTTCTGGAGCCTGTCAACTTTGAGATTGATGTCGAGATAATCGACCATACGGTCTGCATCCTTCTCTTTCACAATGCCATACTTGACGGCATTCTCCTTGTTGACGGGAACGCGGATATGTTTGGAGGCAATCATACCTGTCCTGCCGCGGCGATATTTCGGATTCTTGAAGATATCCATCGCTTCGCTTGCGAGGATAGGCCTGTTGACGGCATCAACCACCTCAACCCAGTCGTTTGTCCCGTAGAGATAATCGGCTCTCGGGAGTGAAATCTGGAGCGGCTTGCTGTCATACACCTGATTCTTCATCTGGTCTATGTACCAGTCCATTCCAAGGAGCGAGGTGTTCATTATCCTGATATCTGTGCGGATGCTCTCCACCTCCTGGGCATACCAGAGAGGGAAAGTATCATTGTCTCCGTGTGTAATCAGAATCGCATCCTTATCGCAACTTGAGAGATAGTTGTATGCGATATCGCGTGCTGTGGTCCTGCCGCTGCGGTCGTGGTCATCCCAATTCTCACAACCCATAAGGATGGAAACGCTTAGGCAGAGCACAGTCGCAACGCCTGCATTGGCAACCCCTTCTTTCTTCAACAACTTATCAAAGAGCTCTTTAAGCCACATTACCGCGAGCCCCATCCATAATGCGAACACATAGAACGAGCCTGCATAACTGTAATCCCTCTCCCTGACCTGATACGGAGTCTGGTTCAGATAGAGGATGATTGCAATGCCGGTCATAAAGAAGAACAATATAGTAACCCACGAATTGCGCTTGTCCTTGCCGAGCTGATAGAAAAGGCCTATCAATCCAAGAATCAGAGGGAGGAAATAGTAGTGATTCTTCCCTTTGTTGTTCTTGAGATAATCGGGAGCCTCTGATTGGTCTCCGAGACGGGCTCTGTC
>JABUTQ010000015.1 GCA_021443605.1 Bacteroidales bacterium
GCAACCACGCAAGATCCTATGTTAGAACCCATTGTGAGGAAAATGCCCTGGTCAAGGGTGATGAGGCCGGTAAACACCATCGCAATGGCGATTGAGGTCATAACGGACGAACTCTGTATTATGGCGGTGAATATTGCTCCTATCAATACAAGAAGGATAGGATTCTTGATGCTTGCCAGAAACATCTTCACGGAATCGAGCTGCGCGAAACTGTCCATTGAGCTGCTCATCATCTCCAAACCGACAAACAACATTCCAAAGCCGGTCATAATGCCGCCTATCTGCTTGAGTGAATTGTTTTTGGCAAACAAAGAAGTGAACGCGCCTATTCCGGCAAATGCCGCAAAGATGACGGTAGTGGAGAGCCCTCCGCCCCCAAACATACCGAGAGCCACAATCTGTGCAGTGACGGTCGTACCTATATTTGCACCATATATTATGGTAGCAGCCTGGCGAAGCGACATTATTCCGGCGTTTACAAAACCGATTACCATCACTGTGACGGCTCCGGAACTTTGAATGGCTGCCGTGCCGACAGTGCCGATTCCCACTCCCACCAAATCGCTTTTAGATGCTTTTGAAAATAGATTTTTGAGTTTACGGCTGCTCGCCGACTCAAGGTTCGTGCTCATCATCTGACAGGCAATCAAGAAGATACCGATGCCTGCTATCAGAGAGAGAATTGCCGATACAATTGTTACAGTTGACATATTTCCTCAAATACGGCCGCAAAGATAGTCTTTAAAGTTAAATTTTTGTTAAAAATTTGCTGGCTTTTGCCAATTATTTCGATGAATATTTCTACTTTCGCGACAATTTTTTACCAAACATTTTAACCGATTTATGAAAAAGACACTTAAAAGCCTGATTCTCGCAGTTATAGCAGGAATGATCAGCTTTTCTGCCGCTGCTCAGGTTACCACTTCTGCAATCAGTGGTAAGGTGACCGACAGTCAGGGTTCAGTTGCAGGCGCAGTTGTAAGCGCTGTCCACACCCCTTCCGGCACACAGTATTATTCTGTAACAAACGCAGAAGGACGTTATTTTATCCAGGGTATGAGACCGGGCGGCCCATACGAGATCTCTTTCCAGATGATGGGTCTCCAAACGGTTGTAGTAGAAGATGTTACCCTCACCCTTGGTGAAACTTTCACTTACGACACCTTTATGAAGGACGAGTCTCTCCAGCTTACTGAATCTCGCGTTGTGGCATCTGCTTCATCCGCTTTCACAGCTGAAAAGACCGGTGCTTCCACCAATATCTCGAACAGGGAGATGATGTCGCTTCCGACTACCAGCCGCAGCATCAAGGACCTTGCAAAGCTCTCTCCTTATTCAAATGGTATGAGCTTCGCCGGTTCTGACGGCCGCAGCACCAACTTCACTGTCGATGGAGCCAACTTCAACAACAACTTCGGTCTTAGTTCAGACCTCCCCGGCGGCGGCACCCCTATCTCTTTGGATGCCATCGAAGAGGTGCAGATTGTAGTTGCCCCCTTTGACGTACGCCAGAGCAACTTCGTGGGTGGCGGTATCAACGCAATCACTAAGTCAGGTACAAATATGTTCAAGGGCTCCGCTTACGGATACTTCACAAACCAGGCTCTCCGCGGAAACACTATTGCAGGCGTGGATCTTGGAACAAGGGCTCCCGAATCGAACCTCACTGTAGGTGCAACCATCGGCGGTCCTATCGTGAAGAACAAACTCTTCTTCTTCGTAAACTTTGAGTATCTAAGCCGTCCCGAGCAGACTATTCAGTACAAACCTACTGATTCAAAAGTACTTGCAGATCTTGAAAAAATCTACAACAAGCTCAAGAACGATTACAATTACGATCCGGGTTCATACACCAACTATCCCGGCGGTACACAGAACATGAAGATTCTTGCCCGCATCGACTGGAACATCAACAACGACCACAAGTTGAGCGTCCGCTTCAATACCACAAAGAACACCACTTGGTATTCACCCAACGGAAACTCTTGCGACGACCAGTTCCGCAACAAGCAGTACAATCGTTCAGGCGCCAACTCATTCCCGTTCTCAAACAATATGTACAGCCAGATGAACAACGTAATCTCTGCAGCAGTCGAGCTAAACAGCCGCTTCAGCGAGATGGTTTCAAATCAGGTGATTGCCACATATACCAACATCAACGACCAGCGCGGATCAAACTCTAAGGTGTTCCCCCATATCGACATTATGACGGGTGACTATTCAAGCGGTAACTTCATTCCTTTCACTTCACTTGGATATGAGCTCTTCACATACAACAATGGTGTGTTGAACAACAACATCAATGTAGCTGACAACGTGACCATCCAGGCCGGAAACCACAAGGTTGTGGCCGGTGCATCTTGGGAGTATATGTCTGCAGGTAACTCATATATGCGTAATGGTGCAGGATACTACCGTTTTGCAAGTGTTGACGATTTCCTCAATGCAAACACTCCTTTGAGTTTTGCAATCACATACGGTTACGATGGCGACCTCAACCCTAAGGGATGGGTGACATATCACAAGGCAAGTATCTATGCACAGGACGAATACGCAGCAGCTGACAACTTCAAGCTCACTTTCGGTGTCCGTGCAGACGGTATCTTCTTCGACAACAGCCAGCTCAAGACCAACTCTGCCATCCTCGCTTACAATATGGGCGGCAAGACAATTGACACAGGTTACTGGCCGGATGCAAAGGTGCAGGTTTCTCCCCGTATCGGTTTCAACTGGGATATCGCCGGTGACAAGAGCGTCGTCCTCCGCGGTGGTACAGGCCTCTTCCAGGGACGTCTTCCCCTCGTGTTCTTCACCAATATGCCTCAGAACTCAAATATGATTCAGAATTCTGTAAACAAAGGCAACTACAGTGCAAGCATAAAGGACGGCGTGCTCGTCTATACAGATGCCCAGAAGGCTAATCTCGACAAGCTCGTACAAGATGGAAAGATCGTTACTGACATCAACGAGATGAAGAAGGTACTCGGCCTTCCCGAAAAGCTCGAAGGTGGCGGAACAATGCCGAGCGAAATCAACGCAGTTGACCGCAAATTCAAGATGCCTCAGATTTGGAAATCATCTCTTGCAATCGACTGGAGACTTCCTGTAGGATTCCCTCTTAGCATCACCCTCGAAGGTATGTTCAACAAGACAATCAACGGTGTGCGTCTCGTTGACTGGAACCTCGACGACAGCAAGATTCTCAAGGATGCCAACAGATTTGCCGGCAGCGACACAAGATACAACTATCGCAAGGCAACTGACGGCTTCACATACGGTAAGACCAGCGCATACGTCCTCACAAACACCAACCAGGGCTACGGCTACACCGCCAATGTCACAATCAACGCAAGCCCCGTGAAGAATCTCAACATCATGGCTGCATACACCCGCACAGACAGCAAAGAGATTTCAGGTATGCCCGGTAGTGCTGCAACTTCTGCATATTCAAGCCTTTACAGCGTAAACGGCCCTAACTACACAACCCTCCAGAGATCACAGTACGTGATTCCCGACAAGGTGATGGCAAACGTTAGCTATTTCATTCCTTTCGAGGTGTTCGGTGGTAACGGTTTCCACGTAAACGCTTACTATACAGCATATTCAGGTTTGGCAAACAGCTTTATCTATTCAAACGACATGAATGGTGACGGTATCGCTTCAGACCTTATCTATATCCCTAAGAATGAGAACGATATTCTCTTCAAGACTCAGGAAGATGCTACCGCTTTCATGAAGTTCGTCAATGCCGACAGCTATCTGAGCAAGCACAAAGGACAGTATGCAGAGGCATACGCAGCCCGCACTCCTTGGCTCCATCTTCTCGACCTCCGCATCGCTGAAGACTTCGCCTTCCGTGGCGGTGACCGCTGGCACAAGTTTGAGGTGAGCGTAAGCTTCAACAACCTCCTCAACCTCTTTGATTCAAAACTTGGTGTAAACAGACTCTCTTGCTACCAGACCGGCATCACCAATACTATCGCTCCTCTCAAATACGAAGAGACCAATGCCGAAGGCAAGCCGGTATTCTCAATGGTGAAGGTTGACGGAAACTATCCTGTAGAAAACTATACCAGATATTACGAGAACTCTTCACAGTGCTGGAGCGTCCTCTTTGGTTTGAAATATTCTTTCTAATTTAAAGAAATTTAAGCGTTTAAGCCGTGCATTTTTTAGTGCACGGCTTTTTTTATGAACAAATCATTACATTTTTGAAAATTTATTGAATTTAGTTACTTTCGCATTGCAAAAGGTGAAAACAAAACAACAAAACCATAATTTATGAAACTATCACTCAAGCGCCTGATTGTCGCCTGCGCGGCAGTCATGTTGTCTTTTTCTGCATTCGCGCAGATTACAACTTCTTCCCTTGGAGGTTCGGTGCTGGATAAGGATGGTGTGCCGGTAATCGGTGCAGCCGTCGTTGCCACACACGTCCCCTCCGGAACTGTCTATGGTGTCGCCACCAACATCAATGGTCGTTACACCATCAATGGTATGCGCCCCGGCGGGCCTTACACCGTTGAGATTTCTTGTCTTGGTTATCAAACAGTTACAGTAACAGACGTAACTTTGTCACTCGGAGACCCGTATGCAATTGACCAGGTGCTCAACGACGACAAGGAGATGCTCCAGTCTGCAATCGTAATTTCGGAGGCAGCTTCAAAGTTTGCCGGAGAAAAGACAGGTGCATCAACAAAGATCTCAAACTCAGACATCACTTCACTCCCCACCATCAGCAGAAGCATCACTGACGTTACAAAACTCTCTCCTTACGGAGGTAATGGTATGAGCTTCGCCGGAAGTGACGGACGTACCGCCAACTTCACGGTCGATGGTGCAAACTTCAACAACAACTTCGGTTTGAGTTCAAGCCTCCCGGGCGGAGGCAGCCCTATCTCAATCGATGCAATCGAGGAGATGCAGGTTGTAATCTCAGACTTTGACGTGCGCCAGAGCAACTTCATCGGCGGTGGCGTGAACGCAATCACCAAGTCAGGTACAAACATCTTCAAGGCTTCCGCCTACGCTTACCACCGCAACGAGAACATGCGCGGCGATGCAATCTGCGGAGAGCAGATACAAGGAGCACGCGACAAAGACCGCACTTCCACTTTCGGTGCCACACTCGGCGGCCCGATTGTGAAAAACAAGCTCTTCTTCTTCGCCAACTTCGAATACACAAACAAGCCGACCATCGTAAACCGCTGGAAAGCTTCGTCAGACGGCATCGGAGATCCTGACAACTACATATCACGCACCACCCTTGCCGACATGAAGAAAGTGCAGGAGTTTATGAAGACCCAATATGGCTATGATACAGGCTCTTATACAGATTTTCCGGCCAACGAGAGCAATATGAAGATTCTCGCCCGCATTGACTGGAACATCACCCGCGACCACCATCTTGCAGTGCGATACAACTACACTATCAACAAAGGGTGGAACTCGACAAACGGATCTTCTGCAGACGTTGGACAACGCGCAGTATATAATCGTTTCTCGCAGTACTCTATGGCCTTCGCCAACTCTCTCTACTCGATGGACAACAAGGTTCACACCTGGTCTCTTGACCTCAACAGCCGTTTTGGAGACAACATTTCAAACCAGTTCCTCGCTACCTTCTCTATGCTCGACGATATCCGCGGATCAAATTCTGCAAAGTTCCCGTTTGTCGATATCCTCGATGGAACAGGCACTTACACCCCTTATATGTCTCTCGGATATGAATTGTTCACCTGGAACAATGGTGTTCACAACCGCGTGGTAACAGTAAAGGATGATATCACTTATTTTGCAGGTACTCACAAGATTACAGGCGGCTTGAGCTACGAATACCAGATGGCGGACAACGCCTATATGAGAAACGGTACAGGATATTATCGTTACAACTCTCTCGACGATTTCCTCAATATGGCAATGCCCGAGTCAATCGCAATCACTTACGGATATGACGGAGAATTGAACCCCGCCGCCCGCGTCCGCTACCACAAACTTTCACTCTATGCACAGGATGATTGGAATATAAGTGACAGATTCAAACTCACTTACGGTATCCGTCTCGAGTCTTTTATCTACTCAAACAAAGACCTTATGACCAACAAGGCCATCTATGACATTGACTATAACGGATATCATATCGATACCGGCAAATGGCCTACCACAAAGGTACAGGTATCTCCCCGCGTAGGTTTTACCTGGGACGTGCTTGGTGACAAGAGCCTGAAGGTTCGCGGAGGTACAGGTCTCTTCACGGGACGTCTCCCTCTCGTGTTCTTCACCAATATGCCTACCAACTCAGGTATGGTGCAGTTTGCACTCAAGGGGATGTCAATCGATCCCAAGAACCCGGGCAATCTCGATATTCTCAAAGAGTTCGCAGGTCCGATGATTACCGATGTGGATGAGATGGTCAAGAAGCTCAACAGCATCGACCCCAAGAGATTCCCCACATCTATCTCTCCGAAAGATGGTGTTGCACCTTCAAGCATCGCAGCCGTAGATCCTAAATTCAAGATGCCTCAGGTTTGGAAATCTTCAATCGCAGTCGATTACGCTTTCCCCACCCCTTTCCCTATGAGCATCACCGGTGAATTTATCTTCAACAAGACTGTCAATGGTGTGAATATCAAGGATCTCAACATCAAATCGACCGAAGGGTTCCCGAGACTCAATGGTGCCGACAACCGTCACATCTATCCTACAGATTACAAATACACCAGCACTTCCGCTTATCTGTTGACCAACAACAATCTCGGTTACGGATATACTGCAAGCGTCGATTTCAACATGCAGCCTGTGAAGAATCTCTCAATCAAGGCCTCTTACACATACACCGCACAGAAAGAGCTCACAGGTATGCCGGGCTCTGATGCATCTTCTGCATTCACCTATATCCCTACTTACGAAGGCCCCAACAATCCTGTTCTTCACAATTCTTCTTACGTAGTTCCCGACCGCATCTATGCGAAGATTTCTTACAGAGACCCGGGCAACAACACATATACTCTTGATTATGAGGCATTCCGCGGAACAAGCAGCTACACTTATATGTATGCTGACGACCTCAATGGCGACAGTTACAACTACGACGTGATGTATATCCCCAAGGATGATTCTGAAATCAGATTCGCAACTGAAGATGACCGCGCACGCTACTGGGCATTTGCAGACAAGGATCCTTATCTGAAGGCAAACAAAGGTAACTATGCTGAGGCTTACAGCGTTTACAACCCCTGGTCACACAGATTCAACTTCCAGTTCGCACACGATTTCGTGATTAAGATTGGCAATACGAGGAACGTGCTCCAGCTCAACTGCAACATCAACAACCTGATGAACCTCTTCAACTCATCTTGGGGTGTTGCAAAATATATGAACACTGCTCTCAATTCAGGCCGTATCCTCGGCGTTCAGAAGATTGATTCTGACGGTACTCCGGTATTCACTACCGCCAAAGGTGTGAACGGAAACGTTGAGACTTGGGTTCCCAGCCACACTATCGGACAGTGCTGGTATGCCCAGATTGGTATCAGATACATTTTTAACTAATAAAATATGACTGCTATGAAATTCAGATATATAATTTCAGCTATTGCCCTATTTGGAATTTTGGCAATAACAGGATGTGCAGACAATAAAGTCGGCGGCGACCTGAGCAACATCCAGGTGTCGGCTTCGTATGTTTCTATTCCTCAGAATATGGGAGAATACTCTTCAGGCGGCAGCGCAAACATCAAGGTAAGTGCCACAAGCTCCTGGAGTTTCAAGGCAGAAGAGATTCCTTCCTGGCTCACCGTTTCCCCTACCTCGGGCTCAACGGGTGAGACTACGGTCACTTTCACCGCAGGCAAGACCTACAACAGCCAGTCTGTGACATTGAAAATCTATGCAGACAAAAACCAGCAGTATGTTGTTGTGAATCAACCGGTTGGCGATGGTTCGGCAGCTGCTTCCACAGTTGCGGAAATTAATGCCGGCCCCGATGGAAAGAAATTCCAGGTGACTGGTGCATTCGTACAGCTCGTCAATGACACTTACGGCAACTGGTATCTTGAAGACAACACCGGCAAGCTCTATATCTACGGAACTCTCGACAAGGCCGGACAGACAAAGAACTTCAAGAGCCTCGGCCTCGAAGTGGGTGACGTTGTGACAGTAGAAGGTCCCAAGACCACCTACAATGGCACAGTTGAGCTTGTTGACGTAACTGTCGTGAAGGTTGTAAAATCTCTCCTCAAACTCGACACAACAGCCGTGGCAATCCCTAAAGCAGGCGGAAAGGCCTTCGTGGGGGCAACAGTCAAAGGATCAGACCTCCACGTGGATGGCCTGCCCGAGTGGCTCCAGTTCCTCGGCAATGACAGCGGTATGCTGGTGTTCAATGCATCTGAAAACCCTGCAGGAAACAGAAGCGCAAACCTCTCAATCACTTCCGGAACCTCAACGGTAACCCTCCAGGTAAATCAGGAAGGCTCTATCATCGAATGCTCAATCGACAAGTGGCTTGCAGCTCCCGAAGATGCAACCCTTTATAAACTCACGGGTGTCATCACAAAGATAGACAACGCCTCTTACGGCAACATCTACATCAAGGATGCAACAGGCGAGGCTTATCTGTATGGCGTTCTGTTGAACGGCGAGGCAAAATCCTGGAGCAAGATTGGGGCAAAAGTTGGTGATATCATCACCGTTATCACAAACCGCACCTCTTACAGCGGCTCTCCTCAGGGCAAAAATGCAGAATATGTTGAACATAAGGTGGTTAAGGACATCACAGCTGCCGAGTTCAATGCACTTGCAGATGATGCCGACACTTGGTACAGACTCACCGGCAAGGTGACCAACGGCACTGCCGATCCGAGCCACAAGTTTGACCTTGCAACATACGGAAACTTCGACCTCGTGGACGAGAGCGGTGACGTATATGTCTATGGCCTCACAACCGGATGGGGCGGCCCTTCAAAGGCTGTTGCCCAACTCGGACTCAAGGCAGACGACATCCTCACAATCATCGCCCACAAGGGCTCATATAAAGGTGCTTCTCAGGCAACCAGTGCATTCTATGTATCTCACACCCCGGCAGATGACAACACCCCTGAAATCGAAGGGAAAGCGGTAATTACCGATGCCGAACTTCCGGTGGCCTATCCTACCGAAGAGGCAACCTTCACCCTTGGCGGCGGGAAGTATTATCTTCTCAATGTGGCCAATTTCGGAACCGGAATCCAGTTCAAGAAAGATGGCAGCTATCTTGCCAACAAGGATTCTTTTGGTGAAATCAAGACCATCACCATCACCGGACACGCTTCAAAGACATTTTACAATGGAAATTTGAAGGTTTATGCCGGCACTTCAGAGAAACCCGGAGAAGTTGAAATTACAAGCACTTACACAGAAGGAAACAACTTCGCAACATACGACCTTTCAAATGGCAACTTTACTTATTTCAAGATTATAAATGCCAGCAGCTATGCAGTTTATCTTGAGAAAATTGAAGTTGAAATGAAATAAAAACAGTCAATATGAATAACCAGATTTATTCTTTTCCCCTTCCGCAGAATGAGCCTGTGAAGGGGTATCTCAAAGGAAGCGCAGAGCGCATAGCCCTTGAGGCAGAGCTTGAAAGACAAAGCAAGATTGAAATCGAAGTCCCACTGATTATCGGCGGGAAAGAGATTCGCACCGGCAACACCGGCAAGGTGGTAATGCCTCACAACCACAAGCATGTCCTGGCCACATACCACAAGGCAGGCGAGAAAGAGGTGCAGATGGCAATCGATGCTGCTATGGAAGCCCGTAAAGTGTGGAGCGAAACCCCTTGGACAACTCGTGCAGCAATCATCCTAAAGATAGCAGACCTCGTTGCAGGGAAATATCGCGCACTCGTGAACGCATCCACTATGCTCGGTCAGAGCAAAAACATTTTCCAGGCTGAGATTGATTCCGCCTGCGAGCTTGTGGATTTCTTAAGATACAACTGCGCCTTTGCTTCGCAGATTTATTCCATCCAGCCCAAAAGCGCTTATGGTCAGATAAATAGCACAGAGTATCGCCCCCTTGAAGGGTTTGTGTTTGCATTGAGTCCGTTCAATTTCACCTCAATCGCCTCCAACCTGAGCATGACTCCCGTATTGATGGGCAACGTTGCTGTTTGGAAGCCTTCAACCACAGCCATCCTCAGCAACTATTACCTTATGAAGATTTACAAAGAGGCCGGCCTTCCAGACGGTGTCGTAAACTTTATACCGGGCAGCGGAGCCACTATCGGAAAGGTGATTATGGCTTCCAAAGATTTGGCAGGCATCCA
Organism: Bacteroidales bacterium; assembly: GCA_021443605.1. Classification (GTDB taxonomy): domain Bacteria; phylum Bacteroidota; class Bacteroidia; order Bacteroidales; family UBA932; genus Equibacterium. The sequence continues at coordinate 10,310 of JABUTQ010000015.1, forward strand.
CTTCACAGGGTCGAGCGCAACTTTCAACACCCTCTGGACACAGGTTGGTGACAATATCGCAAACTACAAGACTTATCCCCGTTTGGTGGGAGAAACAGGTGGCAAGGATTTCATCTTCGTCCACCCTTCTGCAGACGTCAAGGCTGTCGTGCACGCCGCATTCACCGGAGCATTCGAGTTCCAGGGGCAGAAGTGCTCCGCCGCTTCGAGAATGTATGCACCCAAGTCTCTCTGGCCGTCTATCCTCGAAGGAATCAAGGCATTTGCAGCCGAAGTGAAGATGGGCGACGTAGCCGATCCGATGAACTTTATCAATGCAGTGATTGATGAGACCTCTTTCGACAATATCGCATCGTACATCGAGTATGCAAAGAGTGCATCGGATGCTAAGATTGTTGTTGGAGGCGGATATGACAAGAGCGTTGGATATTTCGTGCAACCGACTGTGATTGAGACGACTAATCCTCAATTCAAGTCTATAAAGGAAGAAATTTTCGGACCGGTTCTCACCGTTTATGTCTATGATGACGACAAACTCGAAGAGACTGTCAGATTCTGCGATGAGACCTCTCCTTATGGCTTGACAGGCTCTGTTTTCGGACAGGATCGTCTTGCCGTGGAGAAGATTACAAGCGACCTCCGCTATGCTGCCGGCAACTTCTATGTCAACGACCGCCCTACCGGCGCAGTTGTTGGAATGCAGCCGTTCGGCGGCAGCCGTGCCTCAGGCACCAACGACAAGGCAGGCGGACCGTTCAATCTCATCCGCTGGGTGCTCCCGCGCGTAATCAAAGAGACGCTTGTCCCCCCGACTGATTATCGCTACGGTTATATGAAATAGCTGAGGCGTCGCGCCGTCCTGAG
>JABUTQ010000260.1 GCA_021443605.1 Bacteroidales bacterium
TCGACCGCTCAGGATGACGCGAGTCATTCTGAGGCGAAGCCGAAGAATCTTTCTGATAATTGCTTCGATGTGAGATCCTTCGCTGACGCTCAGGATGACGAAAATCAACCGCTCAGGATGACGAAAAACAACAGCTCAAGATGACGAAAACCAACCGCTCAGGATGACGCGAGTCATTCTGAGGCGAAGCCGAAGAATCTCCACGATTACAGTTTTCTCTTAATCTCTACGATGGTGTATGCCTCAACGACATCGCCCACTTTGATATCGTTGTAGCCCTCGATGTTCAAGCCGCAGTCGTAGCCGGATCCAACCTCTTTCACGTCATCCTTGAAACGCTTGAGAGAGCCCAGGACACCGGTGTAAATCACGATACCGTCGCGGATTACACGCACTTTGGCAGAACGTACCAGCTTGCCCTCCTTGACCATACAGCCGGCAATTGTGCCGACCTTGGAAATCTTGAAGGTCTCGCGCACCTCTGCGGTGGCTGTAACTTCCTCTTTCTCTTCCGGTGCAAGCATACCCTCGATACCATCCTTGACCTCGTTGATAGCATCGTAAATAACTGAGTACAAGCGAATTTCGATACCTTCCTTCTCTGCCAGACGGCGTGCACCTGAATCGGGACGCACTTGGAATCCGATGATGATAGCGTTTGAAGCCACTGCCAAAAGCACGTCTGATTCAGAAATCGCACCTACCGCCTTGTGAATCACGTTCACGCGCACCTCTTCGGTAGAGAGCTTGATGAGTGAATCTGAAAGGGCTTCGATTGAGCCATCCACGTCGGCCTTGACGATGATGTTGAGCTCCTTGAAGTTGCCGATTGCGATACGACGGCCAATCTCTTCGAGGGTGATGTGCTGCTGAGTCTTGATACCTTGGATACGGAGCAGCTGTTCTCTCTTGTTGGCAATGTCGCGAGCCTCTTTTTCATCTTCGAGGACATTGAAAGTGTCACCTGCGGTGGGAGCTCCATTAAGACCAAGCACCGATACAGGAGTTGAAGGACCGGCCTCGGTAATCTTGGCACCACGTTCGTTGAACATCGCCTTCACCCTTCCCGTGAAACATCCTGAGAGCATTATGTCGCCGACATGGAGAGTACCGCTCTGCACCATGATTGTGGCAAGATAGCCGCGCCCCTTGTCGAGCGAACTCTCAATCACGCTGCCCACGGCCCTCTTGTTCGGATTGGCCTTGAGTTCGAGCAAATCGGCCTCGAGAAGCACCTTGTCGAGGAGCTTGTCAACGTTTATCCCCTTCTTTGCGGAGATTTCCTGGCACTGGTATTTGCCGCCCCAGTCCTCCACGAGGATATTCATATTTGCAAGCTGTTCGCGAATCTTCTCGGGATTTGCGCCGGGCTTATCTATCTTATTGATTGCGAATACCATAGGAACACCGGCAGCCTGTGCGTGGTTGATGGCCTCAATTGTCTGGGGCATCACTGCGTCGTCGGCGGCCACTATGATGATTGCCATATCGGTAATCTTGGCACCACGGGCGCGCATCGCCGTAAACGCCTCGTGACCAGGGGTATCGAGGAAAGTGATATGCCTTCCGTCGGGGAGCTTCACGTTGTACGCACCGATGTGCTGTGTGATACCGCCGGCCTCACCCGCGATGACGTTGGATTTGCGGATATAGTCGAGGAGCGACGTCTTACCATGGTCCACGTGTCCCATTACGGTGATAATCGGTGGACGGGGCATCAAGTCTTCGGGTGCATCCTGAACCTCCTTGATGGCATCCTGAGTGTCGGCAGTGACAAATTCAATCTTGTATCCGAACTCTTCTGCAACGAGCACAAGTGCCTCTGCATCAAGCCTTTGATTGATTGAAACCATCAAGCCGAGATTCATACACGCTTCGATTACCTTGGTAACGGGAGTGTTATTCATCAGGATTGCAAGATCGTTTACTGTAACGAACTCGGTCACTTTCAGGATGTTGCTTGACATAATCTCGCGCTCCTGCTCCATCTGCATCTTCTGCTCAAACATCTCCCTCTTCTCGCGACGGTGCTTGCTCCCCTTTGTCTTGCCCTTGTTTTCGGTCATACGGGCATAGGTCTCTTTGATCTGCTTCTGTATTGCATCCTCATCAACCTCAACTTTGCTGAACTTGCTGAACTTTTCGTGATTCTTGTTTTTGTTCTTGTTCTTGTCGCGATTGTCATTGTTCTGGTTTCCGGTGTTGTTGATATCCACCTTCGAGCCGTTTTTGTGGATTCTCTCGCGCTTCTTGTTCTTGTCTTTTTTGTTATGGTCTGAGTTTCCGTTGTTGTTATTGTTTGAAGAAGACGGCTTTTTCTCAAACTTGGACAAGTCTATCGTGCCGGCAATCTTAGGCCCTTGAAGTTTCTCGACTTTTGTTTCGATATGAGTAGGAACAGGCTGTTTCTCAACCTTTTCCGCCGGTTTTGCAGGCGCTGCCGCAGCAGGAGTTGCGGGAGCTTTCTTATCAGAAGGAGCTGCCTGGCCGACCCCTTTGGACTGATCTTTACGGGGCTGGGGCTCGGCAACTTTTGCCTGAACGGGAGCCTCCTGTTTCTTTTCGGGCTGCTCGGGCTTGGCCGCAGACTCAGGCTTCTGGGTTTTCTCTGCGGGAGCCTCTTTCTTGGGCGCCTCCTCCACTTTTGCCGGCTTTTGCGGATTGAGGTCGATATGGCCAACAATCTTCACTCCGCCGTTCTCTGCCTTTTTGTTTTCATCGGGAGTTTTGGCAGCCTTGGGCTTGGGTGCATCGGCAAGCACGTTGGTCTTGATGATAATCTCTTTTTCAGGCTCGATATCGTCCTGGGCTTCCTTGGAATTATCCTTTTCGGTAATCTCTTTTACGGTGATTGCCACCTTCTTGGATTGCTCCTTGATGAGCTGCTCCTTTCCAAATTCCTTTACGACAAGATTATACGCCTCAGGCGTAATCTTTGCCCCAGGGTTTGGCTCAACCTCGATTCCCTTCTTTTTAAGAAATTCAACAAGAGTTCCGATTCCGATATTGAAGTCTTTTATGACCTTGTTTATTCTGATTGTTGCTTCTGACATATATTGTTCTCCCGATTTTTTTAATTGTTATTACTCTTCAAATTCGCTGCGGAGCACGTTCTGAACGTAGTTCACGGTCTCCTCTTCGAGGTCTGCCCTGCGGCAAATCTCATCGGCAGAAAGGGCAAGGACACTCTTTGCGGTGTCGCACCCAATCTTCTGCAGCGCTTCGATGATCCACTCATCGATTTCGTCCTTGAACTCTTCGAGGATAACGTCTTCCTCATCGAAGTTCTCTTCTGCATTCTCTCTGTAAGCCTCTATCTCATAGTCTGCAAGCATACCTGCAAGCTTGATGTTCGAACCGCCCTTTCCGATGGCGAGTGAAACCTCCGAAGGCTTGAGATATACGTTCACGCTCTTCTTCTCCTCGTTGAACTCCATAGACTCTATCTTGGCAGGGCTAAGGGCACGCTGGATAAGGAGCTGTTTGTTTGCAGTCCAGTTGATTACGTCGATGTTTTCGTTGCGGAGCTCGCGAACGATGCCGTGGATACGGGATCCCTTCACACCCACACAGGCACCTACAGGGTCGATGCGGTCGTCGTAAGACTCAACTGCAACCTTTGCCCTCTCGCCCGGGATTCTGACAACTTTCTTGATGGTGATAAGGCCATCGAAAATCTCCGGAACTTCTTGTTCGAAAAGCCTTTCGAGGAAAAGCTCAGACGTTCTTGAAAGGGTGATGATGGGGGTGTTGTTTCTCATCTCGACATTCAGAATCACAGCCTTTACGGTGTCGCCCTTGTGGAAGCGGTCGCTCGGAATCTGCTCGCTCTTGGGGAGCACCAGCTCGTTGCCGTCTTCGTCCATAACCAGGGCCTCTTTTTTCCAAGACTGATATACCTCTCCTACGAGGATTTCACCGATGCGGTCTCTGTATTTGTTGTAGAGATTAGCCTTCTCGATGTCCATAATGCGACCTGAGAGATTCTGACGGAGATTGAGGATTCCGCGACGGCCGAAACTTGAAAGTTTCACCTCTTCGGTAAAATCTTCGCCAATCTCGTAAGAATCGTCTATCTTCTTCACCTCTTCGAGAGAGATTTCGGTGGCGGGATTCTCAACGGTCTCCACAACCTCGCGGGTTCTCCAAATCTCAAAGTCTCCCTTGTCGATATTGATGATGATATCGAACTGAGCATCTTCTCCATACATTCTTGCAAGCTGTGTGCGGAAAATGTCCTCGAGTACGCTCATCATAGTGGCGCGGTCAATGCTCTTAAGCTCTTTAAATTCAGCAAACGTGCTGATCAGGTTCAAACCTTCCATTTTGAGTTAAAATTATTTATTATTCTATTTTAATATTCTTATTTAAAGCTGATTACAGGTTTTGCAGATTTTATCTGTGAGAAGGATAAAGTCTCGGTGACGCTCTCTTTGACCTTCTTTTTCTGCCCCTCGACCTTCACGCTGCGCTCGTATGAAACGGATATGCCATCCTCTGCCACACTCTCCAGAACCACCTTCATCCTCTGCCCCTCCTTGAGGGTGACTTCTATCACGCTCCCCACAAATTTTTTGTACTGGCGCACAACCTTGAACGGGGAAGTGAGGCCGGCGGAGCCCACCGTGAGTGAATAATCTTCCACCTCGCGGTCCAGACGGGCGTTCACGTAATCGCTGATGGCCACGCAATCTTCGAGTGTGATGTCGGCAGAATCCGATTCCACAGTGACGTCAATATCGTTGTCTTTCGATACCGATATCTCCACAAGGAATAGGCCTCTCTGCTCAACTATCTCATTTACAGCCTTTTCTAATAGCTCTTTCTGTTTCATTTCCTTCAAATTTACCAAAAAAGAAGGGGACTCTCCGTCCCCTTTTCGTCCCTTCTTTCGGCTGCAAAAATAATACTTTATTGATTATTAACAAAATAATAGGCATATTTGTTGCATATTTTAGGGGTGATTTTTTCGCTAAACAAAACTACAACTGCCTGTCAATGAGTCTTACAGTCAAGGAAATAGCCGATTTGCTCGGTGGGGAAGTCGTCGGAAATCCCGACACGATGATCCATTCTCCGGCAAGAATAGAATATGGCAAGAAGGGGAATATCTGCTTCTATGCCAATCCGAAGTACGAAAAATATGTCTATAGCTCAAAGGCAAGCGCATTTCTCGTAAACAGGTCATTTGAGCCCAAAGAGGCCATTGAGGCGGAGCTGATCAAGGTGGATGACGCGTATGCTGCTGTCCCCGAACTGCTTAGAATATTCTCCGAAATAAAGAAGAGCCGCAAGAGGGGCAACCGGCTATCGCAGATTTTCAGATGCGGCATCAAGGTGGGGCCCGGAAGTATTGGCAAAAACACTTTCATCGGAAGATATACCGTGGTTGAGAAGGGGACGAAGATAGGTAGGGATTGCAATATCTATCCACAAGTGTATATTGGAGAGAACGTCACAATCGGAGACAATGCAATTATCTACCCCGGAGTGAGAATCTATCACGGATGCGTCATTGGCAACAACTGTATCCTTCACTCCAACAGCGTGATAGGGGCAGACGGCTTCGGCTTTGCGCCATGCGATGACGGCACTTTCAAGAAGATTCCGCAGACAGGAAACGTGATAATTGAAGACAACGTGGAGATTGGGGCAAACACCACCATAGACCGAGCCACGATGGGCTCCACCATAGTGCGCAAGGGAGTGAAGATAGACAATCTCTGCCAGATAGGTCATAATGTGGAAGTTGGAGAAAACACCGTGATGGCTGCTATGTCCGGGGTTGCCGGCAGCACCAAAATCGGGCACAACTGTATGTTCGGCGGCCAGGCGGGAATCAACGGACACATCACGATACCGCCGCACACCACCGCCGGAGGAGGAGCGGTAGTGACGAGAGCTCCAAAGAAAGAGGGGGAAGTCTTAATCGGATACCCCGCGATAGACCACAGGGAATATATGCGTGCCTACGCCATTTTCAGACAAAACGGGAAAAAGGGATGAAACAGCACACACTCAAACGCGCATACAAATTTTCCGGAAAAGGGCTTCACTCAGGCATTCACAACACAATAACGCTTATCCCGGCAGCACCGAACCACGGCATAAGATTTCTCAGGACAGACCTGGGGGAAGATGCGTTTGTGTCTGCTTCCATAACGAACGTATATCCATCTTCCAGAAACACCTCTCTTCGTGAGGGAGACGCAGTGGTGATGACCTGCGAGCATCTTTTGTCTGCGATGTGCGGCCTCGGGGTGGACAACCTGCTCGTAAAAATGGATGCGCCGGAAGTGCCGATTCTCGACGGAAGCGCGCGACCATATATCGAGGCAATTCTTGCCGACGGGCTGCATGAACAAGATGCAGAGCGAAGATATATCTCAGTCACTGAGCCGCTTATATACAAAGATGACAAATCGGACGGAGAGATTGCATTCTATCCGTCTGACAAGTTGGAGATATACCTCACCACCGATTTCGGCTCAAAAGTGCTCGGAGTGCAGCGCACACACTATTCAGACAACACCGACTATGCTGCCGAGATAGCCCCCTGCCGCACCTTCTGTTTTTTTCACGAGCTGGAATATCTTGTGTCACAAGGGCTTGTCCAAGGGGGAGATATGGATAACGCGATTGTAATCGTGGAGCACCCCGCAAGTGACGAGGCGGTAAGCAGAATGAGCCGCCATTTTGGAGTGGAAGGATTGACAATAACAAGCGAAGGATACCTCAACAATCTGAAACTCAACTTCCCGGACGAATGCGGACGCCACAAGATGCTCGATTTGATAGGCGACCTTTATCTCGCCGGAGCCCCCATAAAGGGGCACATCGAGGCATACAAGACCGGCCACCGGCTTAATGCCGAAGCATTGAAATCACTTTTGAACAAAATATACTATGGATAATTCTATAATCAGCCCAAAGGCTAAAATTGACGAATCGGTGCAGATTGGCCCTTTCTGCTACATCTCCGACCAGGTGGAGATTGGCGAAGGGACCTGGATAGGGCCTCACGTCACCATATACGACTATGTGAAAATCGGTAAGAACTGCAAGATATTCCCCGGAGCAGTTATCGGAGCAATCCCCCAGGACTTAAAATTTGCCGGAGAGGTCTCTTACGTGGAGATTGGCGACAACACCACAATCCGTGAATACGCCACGATAAACCGCGGCACCGCTGCCAGCGGCAAAGGGACCACAAAAATCGGAAACAACTCACTCATAATGTCTTACTGCCATGTGGCCCACGACTGCAAGATTGGAGACCACTGCATTATGACCAGCTATGCCGGGCTTGCGGGTGAAACCGACATCGATGATTGGGCAATCATCGGAGGGGGGACACTGGCTCACCAATTCTCCAAAATCGGAGCGCACGCAATGATTGGAGGATGCTGCGCCATCGCAAAGGACGTTCCGCCGTTTATCCTCGCTGCAAGAGTTCCTCTCGCGTACGAAGGAATCAACATCGTGGGGCTCCGCCGCAGAGGATTCTCCAACGAAGACATCGAGATTATCGGCAAGATTTACGACATCATCTACAAGAGCGGCTACAATGTGACCGATGCACTGAAAATTGTGGAGGAATGTTATCCGGGCAATGTCCACGCCAAGACGATAGTCGATTTCATACGAAATTCAAAGCGCGGAATCGTCAAATAATGTTACCTTTGTCTTTTAACAACTAATACGATGCTCACAAATTTAACAGCAATATCTCCCGTGGATGGTCGCTACGGAGACAAAACCAAAGACTTTGCAGGTTATTTCAGCGAATATGCCCTCATCAGATACAGGGTATATGTCGAGATTGAATATTTTATTGCCCTTTGTGATATCCCCTTGCCGCAGCTGAAGGGGTTCGATTCTGTTTATTATGAAGGATTAAGGGCTGTATATGAGAAATTTACAGAAGAAGATGCCGCAGCGGTGAAGGAGATTGAGAAGGTGACGAACCACGATGTGAAAGCGGTGGAATACTTCATCAAGAGAAAATTCGACGAGATGGGAATCGACAAGAAATTTGGAGAGTTTGTCCATTTCGGTCTCACCTCGCAGGACATCAACAACACTTCCATCCCCCTTTCGCTTAAAGAGGGAATCGAGAAGGTGTTCATCCCGCAGATGGAAGAGGTGAATGGGATTCTCAAAGGGCTTGCGGCAGAGTGGAAAGACGTCGCAATGCTCGCCCACACCCACGGACAGCCCGCATCACCCACTCGTCTTGGAAAGGAAATTACAGTCTTTACTGCCCGTATAGACGAGCAGATGAGGCAGTTGAAAGCCTGCACCTACCCTGCTAAGTTTGGCGGTGCCACCGGCAATATGAATGCCCACCTGGTGGCGTATCCTGGCATTGAGTGGAAATCTTTCGCAGACAAATTCGTGGCAGGGCTCGGACTGAAACGCTCCTTCCCCACCACACAGATAGAGCATTACGACAACCTGGCCGCGATTTTCGATTGCCTCAGAAGGATAAACACTATCCTGATAGATCTTTCGCGCGATATATGGAGCTATATATCAATGAATTACTTCAAGCAAAAAATCAAAGCCGGCGAAGTAGGCTCTTCTGCGATGCCTCACAAAGTGAACCCCATCGACTTTGAAAACGCGGAAGGAAACCTCGGTATGGCCAACGCGATTTACGGCCACCTCTCTGAGAAGCTCCCGATTTCGCGTATGCAGCGAGACCTCACCGACTCGACAGTGTTGAGAAATGTGGGTGTCCCTCTCGCACACTCCCTTATCGCCCTCAAATCGTTGAAGAAAGGGCTCGGCAAGCTCATCCTCAACGAGGATGCTCTCACAAAAGACCTTGAAGAGAACTGGGCAGTGGTTGCAGAGGGAATCCAGACAATCCTCCGCCGCGAAGGGTATCCCAATCCGTACGAGACTCTCAAGGCCCTCACCCGCACCAACACCAAGATTACCGAAGAGACAATCAAGGAGTTTGTGGCCACCCTCGAGGTGAGCGACAGTGTGAAGAGCGAGCTTCTGAAAATCTCCCCCACAAGCTACACCGGAATGTAACTTACTTATTCCCAAAATATTATACTATGAAAAAGATATTCGTTATATTGATGATGACAGGCATCCTGACATTGTCGTCCTGCTTTGCGCAGTCTGACTACGATCGCTATTTTACAGATGCGAAATTGCGTCTCGACCTTGTGTTCGCAGGCAATAACAGCAGCGAACAAGTGTTTCTCAACCAGCTTGTTGCGGAAGACGTATGGGCAGGAACGAGGACACAGCTTGTGGATCCGTTTGGCTACGGGGAGTTTCGTTTCGAGGCTTACGACGCCGCATCAGGCAAAAAGATTTTCACAAACGGATTCAGCACATTGTTTTCAGAGTGGCAGACCACGGAAGAGTCTCACAGGGTAAACAAGGCGATGAACGTCTCGCTCTCCATGCCTTATCCGAAAGATAAGGTTAAAGTGCGCGTCACCCGCCGCCAGTTCGAAGACGGGAGTTACAAGGAGATTTTCAACTGCGAGATAGATCCCGCCGACAAACTCATCAAAAGGGGAAAGGCAAACAACTTTGAGGTTGTTGACGTGATGATTAACGGCGAGAGCAAGAACAAGGTGGATTTGCTCTTCGTGGCAGAAGGATACACCGTAGACGAGATGGACAAATTTATGGCAGATGTAAATAAATTTATGGGGTATCTGTTTGACATTGAGCCATATAAACATAGAAAGAATGATTTTAACATCAGAGCCGTGAAGTCGGTTTCAGAGGAGAGCGGCCCCGATTTCCCCCACAAGGACATTTGGAAAAACACCGTGCTGAACTCCCATTTCTATACTTTCGAGACAGACAGATACCTCACCGCTCCAGACCAGACACTCGTTTCGAGCGTGGCCTCGGTGGCTCCATACGATGCCATCTACGTGATTGTCAACACGAAAACCTACGGCGGAGGCGGAATCTACAACTATTACGGCCTGAGTATGTCTGACCACCATTGGGAGGCAACCGTGTTTGTGCACGAGTTCGGCCACTCTTTCGCCGGCCTTGCAGACGAATATTTTGACAGCGATGTGGCCTACGAAGATTTCTACAACCTCAAGCTCGAGCCGTGGGAGCCGAACATCACCACACAGGTAAACTTCGATGCCAAGTGGAAGGATATGATGGGCAAAGACGGTGTAGATCTTTGGGAAGGTGGCGGATATATGGCAAAGGGAATCTGGCGACCGGTGGATATGTGCAAGATGCGCGTGAACACAGTCGGCACATTCTGCCCGGTATGCGTGAGAGCCATCGAAAAGATGATTGACTACTACTGCAAGTAATTACAGATATTCTGCGGCTTGAGGTCCTTCGTGAAAGAGCAGGTCCAGTATCGAGAGGTTCGGAATAAATCCGTGCTTCGCACTAAATACCTGATAATATGGAGTTTGATTCGCAATTATGCGGCTCGTCTCCGTTGTCAGGTATTTTGTTTTGGGGTGAATTGAAAACCGGAAATCTTCTCCCGCAACCTCTTTGCTGAAAGTCTCCGTTTGGAGAATTTCGGTGCCGAGTGAAAGATTGTCTGCTATCAGGGTGAGCAGCCGCGTGTTGAGATCCATCAACAACTCCGGACGGCTGTTCAGTATGGCGGATATGTCATCCCAATAATATTCGAAGAATGGAGATGACCTGTATGCCGAAATAATCGCCAGAGAGTGGCGGTGAATCCAGTTTGAGGTATAGTCTATCCTCACTTGAGAAATAGGAACAGACATTCCATTATCGTGACATACAGGCACTTGCAAAACCTCCTGACCTCCGGTGGCGTAAATGTGGCAGCGGGTGCGGTAGCTCTGCTTCTGGTACGATTCGCACGCCTCTATATACACCTGCGGATGGTTCTTCATCACTGAGAAATAGCACACCGGAGGGAAAAATGCAGTCGTTAGAAAAGCTCTTGTCATTTCACCAACATAATGAACGAGAAGCTATACTCTTTGCCGCTGCGAAGTTCGCGTGACGGGTCGGGGTGCGAGCCCCAGCTGTCGAAACCTCCGACACCGTTGTGGGCGGCATCGATGCAAACCTCTATGTAATCGCGCGGAGTGATGTCGCTGATATGAGTCTGGCGACGCATCCTGTTGCGGGCACGCTCGGTGTCGTGCTTGTCTGCAGGGGTGTAGTT
>JABUTQ010000243.1 GCA_021443605.1 Bacteroidales bacterium
TGGCGCAGGGGTAGGGGGCAGAGTCCCCCTCATGACTTATCTCCACAAGAAAAGGCTCCTTTTGGAGCCCTTTCTTGTGGAGATGGGCGGACTCGAACCGCCGTCCAAACAACGCACCGCCAAGCTTTCTACACGTTTATCCATCCTTTGATTGTCGGGGTGCAACTGCCGGATGGCAGGCCATCGCATCCTTATCCTCCACTAATCTTAGTGCGCCGCAGGAGACATTGGCACAAGCAGTCGATTGTGATGATACCTCTGAGCCCTTCCCCAATCTCCGAAAGGAAGGAGAGATACTCGTCTTCACCGGCCTTGCCGGCAAGATTAAGGAGTCGAGCTTAGCTCAAGACTACGCAGCGAGTGCAAAATTGTTGTTGCCAGTTATGGCTTGACGTCTGATATTTACGAGCCGGGCGACGAAGCTCGACGTGCTTACCTGTCAATGTCACTTGCTGTCAAAACCAAAACATCCCCATTGACAAATATGAATAATAGATGCAAAAATCAAGCCTGACGTTGCATCTGTTTCTTTAAATCCGAAATCATCTTCACCGGATCGGAAGCGGAGAAAATTGTGTTGCCTGCCACGAAAATGTCGCATCCGGCATCGGAGAGGGGGGTAATATTCGACAGAGTTACACCACCATCTACCTGAATCTTGCAATCAACTCCTTGTGAATCAATTATTTGTTTGAGCTCGACTATTTTGCTATATGTCCTTTCAATGAATTTTTGCCCTCCGAATCCGGGATTTACAGACATTATCAAAGCATAATCACACTCGCAGAGGATATCTTTCAACACTGCCACCGGTGTGTGTGGATTCAGAGCCACGCCGGCTTTCATCCCGCAGGAACGAATCAGGGCCAGGGTACGGTGAAGATGTGTGCAGGCCTCGTAATGGATGCTGATCCACGAAACTCCGAGTTCAGCAAATCTTTCGACGTACCTGTCGGGATTCACAATCATCAAGTGGGCATCAAGCGGCTTGGAGGTGCTGTCTGCAATTGCCTTCACTACGGGAAATCCGTATGAGATATTGGGGACAAACACCCCGTCCATAATGTCAAGATGAAACCAGTCGCATTCGCTTTCGTTTATCATCCGGACATCCCTGCCGAGATTTGCAAAGTCGGCAGAGAGCATAGAGGCTGCTATGATTCTCTGTGCCATATTGTTATGCCTCCTTCAATACGTCAAGAAGCAGTATCCAGAACTTGTCGAGAGAAGCAAGGTCGAGCTTTTCTCCGGGGGCGTGAACCCCTACGAGTGTAGGGCCGAACGAAATCATGTCGAGACAGGGATATTTGTCAGAGAACAAACCGCACTCCAACCCTGCGTGTATTGCTCTTACAATCGGCTCATTGCCAAATAGTTTCACATACGATTTCCTTGAAATGTCAAGGATGCGGGAATCAAGGTTTGGCTTCCAGCCGGGATATTCGGATTCGTGGGTAACGGTTGCTCCGGCATTTACAAATGCAGCCTCGAATCGTTGTGCTGCAAAATGACGTGCTGAGTTGATTGCACTGCGCTGGCTCGAACCGATGCGAATCTTATTCCCATCTATCATCTTGACGGAAGCGAGATTGGAAGAGGTCTCGACAAGCCCTTCGATATCCGCACTCATCGCGAGCACTCCGTGAGGAGCTGCGTTCAGAGCGGCGATAAGGCGAGAGGCAGTTCCTGCGTCGATTGCATTCTCGGGAAGAGAGACAGGCTCGGCAGAACCGGTGACCGCCGGATCCGTAATCGCATATTCGGCTGATATTTCTTTAATTACCCTATTGAAAGCAGCGATGATTTCGTCTTCGTTTTTCTGAGCAAAAGCTATTACCGCAGATGCTTCTCGGGCAATTGCATTCCGCTTGTTACCGCCGCCAATTGTGCATAGTTCAATTCCATAAGGCAATATTTCGTACAGAAACCGACCGAGGAGTTGCACGGCATTGGCTCTACCTTTGTTGATGTCGTCTCCGCTATGACCTCCCTTTGCGCCGTATATCCTGAATTTCGCAGCAACGTAGTTTGAAGGGAGTTTTTTTGTCTTATAATCAAAAATCGCCGTTGTGTCCACTCCGCCGGCGCATCCTACGAACAATTGTCCTTCATCTTCCGAATCGAGATTGATAAGAATCTTTGACTTGAGAAAATCGGGCTTGAGGGCGAAAGCTCCGTCAAGACCAGTTTCTTCCGAAACGGTGAAAAGACACTCCAACGGGCCGTGTTCCAGAGAATTGTCATCCAAAATCGCAAGTGTGGCAGCAATTCCGATTCCGCAGTCTGCCCCAAGGGTGGTGTCGGGCGCAATCATCCATCCGTTTTCTATGACATATCTGATAGGGTCTTTGGTGAAATCGTGCTCTACGCCTGCATTTTTCTCGCATACCATATCGGAATGGCTCTGGAGGGCAATTGTAGGGCGATTTTCATAACCTGCAGATGCCTGTTTGAGAATCAGAACATTGCCAACTTCATCCGTTTTGCATTCAAGATTTCTGTCGGCGGCAAACTTTTGAAGATAGGCGATAATGTGTTCCTCGTGTCCCGATTCCCTTGGAATACAAACAATCTCACGGAAAAAGGATAAGACTTTCTCTGTATTCATAATATTTATATTTATTTGATTATTAATCAGATATCGTATTCAACTTACGCTCTATATCAACAACATACTGCTTGAAAGTACGGTCTGTGTCGATAAGGTCGCATACGGTATTGTACGCGTGAAGCACAGTTGCGTGGTCTTTGCCGCCAATCTGGATGCCGATGGAAGAGAGGGATGTCTTGGTGAGATTGCGACTGAGATACATCGCAATCTGACGAGCTTGCACAATCTCCCTTTTTCTTGTTTTAGAGAGCATCATATCGCTTGTGATGCCAAAATAGCTGCACACGGTCTCCTGAATCTTTGCAACCGTAATCTCCGACTGGTGGTCGGTTACTATCTTTTCGATAAGACCTTGGGCAAGGGCTAAAGTCATATCTTTTTTTGCAAAAGTGGCATTGGCTATGAGAGAGAAGAGTGTTCCTTCGAGCTCTCTGACATTGCCCGTGACGTTTCTTGCTATATATTCCAAGACTTCATCCGGGACAGAAACTCCTTCTCGCAGACTCTTCGACTTGAGGATTTCATACCGAGTGGTATAATCGGGAGCGAGCAACTCTGCCGAAAGTCCCCACCTGAAACGGGACAACATCCTGTCTGTGAGCCCCTGCATTTCCGCAGGTGCGCGGTCTGAAGTCAAAATCAGCTGTTTGTTGGTCTGTTGCAGATGATTGAAAATCTGATAGAAAGCATTTTGCGTCCCTTTTTTGTCGGCAAATTCGTGAACATCATCAATGATGAGAACATCGATCGATTGGTAAAAGCGAAGGAAATCGGTGAGCTTGTTGTTTACGCTGACACTATCCATAAATTGTGTCATAAAGCGGTTGGCGCTTACGTAAAGCACAACTTTCTCCGGGAAATTTTCCTTGATTGCAATGCCGATGGCTTGTGCAAGATGAGTTTTTCCGCGACCGGAACCTCCATAAATGAAAAAAGGATTGAAGGTACTCTTCCCGGGATTGGCTGCGATGCTCATACCGGCAGTGCGACCAAGCCTGTTGCACTCGCCCTCAACGAAGTTGTTGAAATTATAGGTAGGGTTGAGTTGCGGATCGATCTTGTCTTTCTGAATTCCGGGAATTACATAGGGATTGTTAGCATACATACTTCCACGCCCCGGATAGGTGACCGGTTTGTTTTGATATTCTGCAGTGCGCTGTGGAGTGGTGGTGATTGTTTGATCGGCTACAATCCGTACCCTGTATTTCAATCCTGCATCGGGACCGATTTCCTTGCGGAGCACTTTGGAGAGAATGTCGATGTAATTCTCTTCTATGTATTCGCGCACAAAATCGGAGGGGACCTCAATGGTGAGAACACTCCCCTCAAGGCTCACCGGTTCAATGGGATTGAACCAGGCCTTGAAGCTCTTCTCGGGGATAAGGTCTCTTATCACCGAAAGGCAATTGTTCCATATAGAGATGTGAGTGTTCTTCATAATTTTTCTGACACAAAATTGAGGAAAAAAAAATTATAAAAAAATTTATTTTCTATTGCAAAATTCAAAAACATTACAACTATCTCAAAATCAGATAGAAAAATTTTCAAAAAAATATTCGTCTGATTTTCAGATTGTTACGAGGCACAATGGTTCTATGTATCTTATTATTTGGAGGTTACGATGTCGCTGTTTTTTACTTTGGTGACAAAGGCGTCGTTGAATTTTTTTCTTACCGCCGGAAGGGCATTTTTTGCCTCTTCAGAAGTCTTGAATTTGCCTGTGAAATACTTGTAAACTTTGCCATATTGTGCCATAAATACACTTTCTCCCTTGAACTCCTTTGAGTTTAAAGGAAGCTTCTTGGAGAGGGAAAAAAGCTGAATCGTATAGATTGTCGTTTCGTCTTTTGATGTGTTTGTGCTCTCTTTTTTAACTGTGCCCGAACCCTCTTTTTTGACCGTGTCTGCAGTTTTTTTACTCTCGGAGACTTGCTTGTCTTTGTTTGTTTCAACATTGCCTTCAACGGTTTCAATGGCATCTTCTACATCTGAATCGTATTGGGCCTTGAACTCTTTGAAGGCGGCAAAAAGACGGCCTGCAAGTTGGTCTCTTTTTGCCTTGGTGGCAAGGACGTTTCTGTCACTTTGATTGGTGATGAATCCGAGCTCCACAAGCACGGAGGGCATTGTGGTGCGCCACAAAACGAGAAGCCCACCCTGTTTTATCCCCCTGTTTTTTGTAATCGGCCCCTTGCCAAGATGTTTCTGGCACAGGTCCGCCATAATTATGCTCTGCTCGAGATAAGCGTTCTGCATAAGGTTGAAGAAAATGAACGATTCGGAATCATTGGGGTCAAACCCTTGATATTTAGTGGAATAGTCTTCTTCAAGAAGGATTACCGAGTTTTCGATTTTACAAGCTTCCATATTGGATTGGCTCTTGTTTGCACCCATTACGAAGGTTTCGCATCCAGATGGGGCCGCCTTCCCTTTGCCGACGCTGTTGCAGTGGATTGATATGAACAGGTCTGCGTGATTCTTGTTAGCAATGTCCGAGCGGCGGTCAAGAGGCACGTAAACGTCTTTGTCTCTGGTATATATCACCTTGATGCCGGGATACGCGGCCGTAATCTTGGCTCCGAGGGTAAGGGCAATGTCCAATGTTACGGTTTTTTCCTTCAGCTTTTTGTCGGATGATATTGCTCCCGGGTCGTGCCCTCCGTGCCCCGCATCGATGACCACAGTCTTAATCTTGAGCCCTTCGTCTTGGGAAAATGCTGAAAAAGTGGTTATGAAAGTAAAAATAACCGTCAAATAAGATAATAATCTTCTATTTGTCCCGATTGGCATATTTGTTGTCAATTTTTTTCGTACTTTTGTCCTCTTGCAAAGATAAGAAGCTGTTTTTGAATTTTGAAGGTTAAATATATATTTTTGATAATATTTCTGCTGTTTGCAGGAACTTTTTTGGCTCCCGGACAGTCAAATTTGGCAGTTGATACGGTTCAGCTGGCAAATAAGGCTTTGTCCGTCGTGCCGGATTCCGTTTCTGCGGCACAGATGCTTGCCGATTCGATTGCAGTTCAGTTGCAAGACACAGTTGTGGCCGAGGCCGTAAAAGGGACGTTGGAAAAGCCCGCTTTTTCGGGGGCGAGGGATTCTGTCGTGGAAGATATGTCTAATGGCCGGAAAATCCTCTATTACTATGGCGATGTGCAGGTTAAATATGGAGATATGGAGCTCAAGTCAGATTATATGGCTTATGACCTGGAGAGCAATACGGTTTTGGCGCGAGGGACAAAGGATTTTGACGGCAACTGGGTGGGGCTTCCGGAGATGAAGATGGGGGAGACCACCTATACGATGGAGCAAGTTTATTACAACTTCAATTCCCGCAAGGCCAAAATCAAGAATATGAAGACTCAGCAGAAGGAGGGGGAACTCCGTGGCGAGAACCTCAAACTGATGCCCGATATGTCTGTGAACATTGCCGGAGGCAAATATACGGTGTGCGATGCGGATCATCCACACTATTACCTCCAGATGACCGCGGCCAAGTTGATGACAAAGCCAACCCAGAAAACCGTGTTTGGCCCCGCCTATGTGGTGATTGAGGACGTACCTCTTCCTCTTGCCCTTCCGTTCGGATTCGTTCCGCAAAAGCCTGAACGAGCTAGCGGACTGCTTATGCCTACATACGGTGATGAAACTGCCAGAGGTCTGTATCTCAGGGATTTGGGGTATTATTTTGTGATTGGAGACCATTTTGATATTTCCCTTACCGGTGACATTTATTCGTATGGTTCGTGGGGAGTGAAACTGACTTCGAGATACAAGAAGAGATATGCCTTTGATGGTTCTATTTCAGTCAATTACTCGGTGGATATCACGGGCGAGAAGGGGTCGAAAGACTATGTCGAATCTACAAACTTCGGATTGAATTGGTCCCATTCGCAAGATTCCAAGGCGAGGCCGGGAACGTCTTTCAGGGCGTCGGTCAATTTCTCCAGCCCGTCCAACAACAGATTCAATGCCCAAAGCATAGATCAGGTTATTCAGAACCAGACTTCATCTTCCATATCGTATTCGAAGACATTCTCCTGGGGTAGCTTCTCCACCAACATTCTGCACAGCCAAAATTCGCGAGACAGCTCATATTCAATCACTTTGCCCAACTTCACCTTCAGTGTGAACAGGTTGTATCCATTCAAGAAGAAAAACAGGGTGGGGAAGGAGAAACTATATGAAAAGATATCCTTTAGCTATAATACCACCTTGCAGAACAAGATAAACTTCAAGGCAAAGGAGTTTATGCAACCTGGGTTCTTGAACAAGATGCAGAACGGTATGACGCACGGCTTCTCGATATCTTTGCCCCAGTTTACCCTTTTGAAGTATCTTAATTTCTCTCCAACAGTCAGTTATGGTATGAACTGGTTCTTCAGGGAAACGACCGCTGTATATGACCCGGATATGGACAAGGTCATCGAGATGCTTTCGGACCAGTTCAGCACCTTTGGAATAACCCAGAATTTTTCAGGCGGCATATCGATGAGTACCCGTATCTACGGAACATTCAATTTCAATCCGAAGGGTAACGTCAAGGCGATCAGGCATATGATAACCCCGTCGGTGAGCTTCAGCTACCATCCTGAGCTTGGAACATCGTGGAACGGTTATACTACACTCAATTACGTCAACGCAAAAGGGGAGGAGAAAGTGTATGAATACAACCGCTACAAAGGGCAGATGTATTCTCCTCCAAGCAAAGGAAAATCCGCATCCTTGAGCTTCTCGTTCGGAAACAACATTGAGGCCAAAATCAGGGACAAATCAGACTCTACGGGAGTCAAGACCACAAAGCTGAAACTTCTCGACCAGCTCAACATAGGCGGTTCGTATAACTTCCTGGCAGACTCTCTCAGACTCTCAAATATCTCTATATCAGCATCGACCACTATTTTTGGAAAGCTCGGCATCAACGGAAACCTGACGCTTGACCCGTATGCGGTAAATGAACGTGGTGTCAAGATTAATAAGCTGTGTGTTACTCAGTTGAATAACTTCCACCTTGCAAGGCTCACGAACGCGAGCGCATCGTTGTCGTATTCCATTAACGGGGCCGGCAAGTTAGAGGGAAACCAGGGACAGAATGATGCCCAAAGTGGTACTTCCGGCAAGAATCCCGATTATTACAGAATCTACTACCATCCGGTTACGGGAGAATACATCCCCGGTGGATGGCTATACTATATGAATCCGGAAGTGCCCTGGTCCTTGAATTTCAATCTGAACTTTGCATATTCAAAACAATACAAATATGTGAACGAGTCTTTGCAGGTGCAGAACAACTTCACCCAGACATTGAGTTTGGCGGGACAGATCCGGCTTACCAAAGCATTGAATTTCAATATTAATACCGGTTTCGACCTTTCCACTATGAAGATGACCACAACGCAACTCAATGCAACATACGATTTGCACTGCTTCGCAATCACGGTGTCGTGGGTGCCCAACGGACAATGGGAGAGCTGGAGTTTCCGTATCGCAGCCAAGGCTTCCGCCCTCAGCGATTTGCTCCAGTACAAGAAGTCATCAAGTTACTGGGATAAGGATTAATTGTTCTTAATTAATTATAAATCAATAGAATACTATGAAAAAAATCATCTCTTCACCCAAGGCCCCGGCAGCTGTCGGAACTTATAGCCAGGCAGTAGTTGCCGACAATACGATTTATGTTTCTGGACAGCTCCCGATTGATGCCGCAACAGGAGAATTTGTACCGGGCGGTGTACGCGAACAGCTTACCCAGATTTTTAAGAATCTCCAATACATCCTCAACGAAGCCGGTTACGATTTCTGTGATGTTGTCAAGACAACTGTTTATCTTACCGATATGGGAGATTTTGCAACTTTGAACGAAGTGTATGCACAATTTTTCTCAACCCCGTATCCAGCAAGGGTTGCATACGCTGTCGCAGCATTGCCCAAGGGGTCAAAAGCTGAAATTGATGTCATTGCAGTAAAATAATCGCCAATCTGTACTCTGAAGGCTATAATTATTTGGTAAATTGTTCAATAGGTATTACCTTCGCGTTATCTAATAAGATTGGATGCCGTCCGGCATCATTATCAAATTACCTTTTTATATGTACGACATACTTGAATTGAACAATAAAAGTCACGAAGACTTGATTGCCATTGCCAAAAGCCTGAAAGTCAGAAAACCGGAGTCTGTTTCAAAGGATGAGTTGATTTACGTCATTCTCGATGAGCAGGCCATCCAGAGCGATGAATCGCCGAGGCCTCGCAAGGCAAAGAACAAGAAGATAGCAACACCTATAGTCCCTCCTGTAGAAGAGCCTGTTGCACAACAGGCTCCTGCAGAGTCGGATATTGTTGCGGCACAGCCTTCTGACAATGCTAAAAAGAAGACTCCACGTGCCAGAATAAAAAAGAGCGCGCCGGCCGCCACACCTATAATCATTGATGCAGTTGAGCCAAAGACCGAGACAAAGGCTCCCGAGCAGGTTGTAAGAAAATCTGCTAAGAAAGAGCAGAATGCTCATGTGAATGAGGTCGTTGCAGCACCTGTCGAGGCTCCGACCAAGAGTGATGAAGCTCCCAAGAAGAGAGGCCGCAAGGCAAAAACTCCGGCTCAACAACCTGAAAGCCAGCATCAGACCAAGCAGGAAATCCTCAAACCTTCTGTTGAAAATGTGACAACCGACCAGCAGGCTGAAGCTCCGGTTCAGACTGAACTTGTCCGTCCTGCAAATGCTCAAGACAGGTCGCAGAACCACGCACAGCAGCAGGGTGGGCACGACGAAAAGCACGAGAGGCATCAGGAACAGCAGCAACATCACAACAATGTTGAAAAACCGCAGCCGAAGCCCCGTTTCGAATTTGAAGGGTTGGTTGAGGCCATCGGTGTCCTTGAGGTGATGCCCGATGGATACGGATTCCTCCGTTCATCGGATTACAATTATCTCAACTCTCCCGATGATATCTATGTATCTGTCTCTCAGATAAAGGCTTATGCTTTGAAGAATGGCGATACAATACTTGGTGAGATCCGTCCGCCAAGAGAGGGGGACAAATATTTTCCGCTTGTAAACGTAAAGCAGATAAATGGTCGCAGCCCTGAATTTGTCAGAGACCGTGTGCCATTCGACTTCCTTACCCCGCTCTTCCCGGATGAGAAATTCAATATTACCGGAAACGGACACAACAGCAATATTTCCGTCAGGGTTGTGGATATGTTCACGCCTATCGGCAAGGGGCAGCGTGGATTGATTGTTGCCCAGCCAAAGACCGGAAAGACTGTGCTCCTCAAGGATATAGCTAATGCCATTGCAGACAACCATCCTGAGGTGTATATGATTGTGCTACTCATTGATGAGCGTCCGGAAGAGGTGACCGATATGCAGCGCAGCGTAAAGGCAGAGGTTATTGCTTCTACTTTCGATGAACCGGCAGAAAGGCACGTCAAGGTTGCAAATATGGTGCTCGAAAAGGCGAAAAGGCTTGTAGAGTGCGGACACGACGTAGTTATTCTGCTTGACTCAATTACCAGACTTGCAAGAGCTTACAATACAGTGCAGCCCGCATCCGGCAAGGTGCTTTCCGGTGGTGTCGATGCAAATGCCCTCCATAAGCCAAAGAGGTTTTTCGGTGCAGCCCGCAACATTGAGAATGGCGGTTCACTCACGATCCTTGCCACTGCCCTCACCGAGACAGGCTCCAAGATGGATGACGTGATTTTCGAGGAATTCAAAGGCACTGGTAACCTTGAGCTCCAGCTCGACCGCAAGCTTGCCAACAAGCGCATATTCCCCGCTGTGGATGTCACTCTTTCAAGTACCCGCAGGGATGATTTGCTGTACAATCCGGAGTATCTCAACAGAATCTGGATTTTGAGAAATCATCTTTCCGATATGAATTCTGTTGAGGCAATGGAGTTTATGAAGACGAGACTGCAGCGCACGACCAACAACGAAGAGTTCCTTGTCTCAATGAACGGAGACGATCTGCAGTAAAGTGGTGATTTTCCGTCATCCTGAGCGTCAGAGAGGGATCTTACCGCAAATAACTATTCGTGGAGATTCTTC
>JABUTQ010000430.1 GCA_021443605.1 Bacteroidales bacterium
AATTGGGACGGCGATTTTTATTGGGACTTTTATGGCGATATGGTTACAGATCCCCATAACAAGTCTTCAATGTTCATAAAGGGGTATATCGGCAGATATCCCTCTAAGTATAAAGTGGATGGGATTTCTGATAGTCGTCCCGAAATAGAGGTGGTGTCCGTTTCTTCTGCAATCGGCCAGGCCAAGGCAGCCGGAGAGATTCTCAAAAATCTGGATGGAAACGGCACGGCCGTCGTGCTCCCCGACGATGCATTGCTGATGCCGCTCCTCAATTCCATCCCGGACAACATAAAAGATATTAACGTCACGATGGGGTATCCGCTGTCAAACAGCGCCTTTGCCTCATTTATGAATATGTTGGCCTCTATGCAGACCAACAAGAGAAACAAACGGGGAAAGAGCGTCTTTTCGCACAGGGATATAATGGCAATCTTATCGCATTCATTTATGGCTCTGATAGATAAGCAGGGGAGCAAGAGTGCGGTCAATACTATTGTAAAAGAAAACATTCTTTATATTTCGTGTGACGATCCCCTTCTGACAAACCTCGATGCCGATATTTTCAGGGCGGTAGAGAGTGTTCCGCAAGCAGTCGAGTGGCAGATAGCCGTCATTGAAAAGTTGTACGAAAAAGTCTCTCCGATAGAAAGGGAGTTTGCATACGGCTATCTGAAGGCCGTAAATAAGTTGAAAGACCTGAACGTGGAGATGAGACTGACCACTTACTTTCGCTTCTTGCGGATGTTAAGTGGCTCTATACCTGTATCTTTCAGAGGGGAGCCACTTACTGGTCTTCAGATTATGGGGCCGCTTGAGACACGCTCCATAGATTTTGAAAATCTGATTATCCTCTCTGTGAATGAGGGGGTATATCCCGCCAAAACTAAAAACGACTCGTTCATCCCCTATAATCTACGATATGGATTCGGCCTTCCGGTTACGGAAAATCTCGATTCAGTTTCTGCGTACCATTTCTACAGAGGGATTTATCGCGCCAAAAAGGTGTTTCTCATATACGATTCCCGCACAGCCGGTATGAAAAGCGGAGAAGAGAGCCGTTTTATAAAGCAGCTTAAATATCATTATCAGGCGCCCCTTGTGGAGAAGGTGTGCACTTTCAAAGTGACACCCGCCACCATTGAACAGGCTACCATAGAAAAGGATATTGAGAAGATTCCACGCGTTTTTTCGGCTTCATCCATCAACACATATATCGATTGTCCGTTGATGTTTTATTATGAGAAAGTTTTGAATATCAAGGACGAAGTCACTGTGGAAGAGAATATTGAGGCGGATATGTTCGGTAAGATATTTCATAGTGTGATGGAACTTCTCTATACAGGGAAGAGTGAGATTACCAAAGAATTGATAGAAGCGATGGATACTTCTGAGAATGTCCGTGCCCGGATAAATGAGGCGATGATTGAGAATTTGAAGAGTGAAAAATCCGTGCGAAGCGGGCAGTGGAAAATTGTCTCGGCGATAATCGAAGAGTTCGTGCACAAGACTCTTTCTGAAGATAAAAAGCGGACTCCCTTCACTTATATCGCAAGCGAAGAGAAAATTTATCACAAAGTGTCTGATTTATACAGTTTTGTATGTATAGTGGATAGAATCGACAAGAAGGATGGACAGTATAGGATCTGCGATTACAAGACAGGCACGGCTCACGAGGTCAATTTGAATGGGAAAACGGACGTTATGGCCAAGATTTTCGATCCCAACCAGAATGAGCGTGCCAACACTACCCTCCAGATGCTCCTCTATGCCTGGGTAGTGTCGGAGAAGAGAGGTATTGCCAATACGCAACTATCTGTGTATAAGATGAGAGACATATATGAAGAGGGGGTGACGGTGCAGGATTGCCCCACTGAAATACTTGAAACTTTCAAGGAAAATTTAAGAAACCTCATTGAGAATGAAATACTTAATCCGGATATTCCGTTTGAGCCCAGACCAAACGACAAGCGGTGCAAGTATTGTCACGTAAGACCACTTTGCGGATTATGATAGAGATTGTAAAAGCTTCTGCCGGTGCGGGAAAGACATACGCCCTCACACAAGATTATATAGAATTTCTTCGTCAGGGACTCTCGAACGATGCCTACCGCCATATCCTTGCGGTAACTTTTACAAACAAAGCCACCGACGAGATGAAAAGGCGTATCCTGGGGCGCCTGTTTGAATATTCATTGCAGACAGACAAACAGGGAGCGTGGGCTAAAAGGATGCTAATCAGCATCTTGCACGACTACTCCAATTTTTCGGTTACGACCATAGATCGATTCTTTCAGCAGGTGATGCGCTCATTTGCCAGGGAAATGGGGACATACTCATCTTATCGCGTAGAGCTTGACGAAGCGGCGGTTTTGAACGAAGCTATAGACAAGATGCTCGATTCTCTTGAAGACGAGGAGAATGGAGAACTCCTTTCCTGGATGGTGAAATATGCACTCGACCACATAAAGGATGGGGGCTCTTTCAAGATTCAGGATGAACTCTTTTCTATGTCCCAATTGTTTTTGAAAGAGGATTTCCGAATATTCAGAAAGGAGAACGAAAAGGGATATGTTGTTGATAGGGAAGTCCTTACAAAGGTAAAAGCTGAGGCGCGAAGTGTAATTGAATCCTTTGAGAACTCCCTTCGGGACCTTAGTTCTAAAGCGTTGAAGATTTTGTCTGACAACGGGTTGTCTCTTGCAGATATGAAGGGGGGCGAGAGCAGAACTCAGTTCAACAGGTTCAAGAGTTGGGTTAAGGGCAATTTCAAGGATCCGTCCAAGACTTTTTTCGATTATGTGCAAGGGCCTGAAAGCTGGGTTGCCAAGAGTGCCTGGAAAACCTTGGGGGCAAAAGTGCAATCAGCTGATTCTGATGGGCTTGGAGAAATCATACGAGCAATCGCGGCGATGTATGGTGATATGGAGCAGGAGGGTGAATATGTTTTGTTTAACGGAGGGATGTTTATCAAATACCGCACCGCAAAACTTGTGTTGAAGACCATAAATCTTTCCGGGATTTTCAGCGATATTTACAAGGTGCTATCCGCCTGTATGAAGGAACGGAACATTATCCTTCTGAGCGAGACCAATGAATTGATAAACAGCATTATAGATGGAAGTGACACCCCTTTCATCTACGAGAGGATGGGGACGAGGTACGACAATCTGATGCTGGATGAATTTCAGGATACTTCCCTTCTTCAATGGAAAAACTTCAAGCCGTTGTTCGAAAACAGCGCCGCCCAGAATTTTGGAAATATGATTGTCGGAGACGTGAAGCAAAGCATATACCGCTGGCGCGGGTCGGATTGGAAAACCCTTCAAAGCGGTGTGGGACAAAGCTTTGATAAATCCATATTGAAAAGCCGTCTGCTCGACGTGAATTATCGAAGCCGGGAAAATATCGTGGCATTCAACAATATGCTTTTCCCCGCGATGCTCGACATACTTGCCGAAGAGGAGTTGAAAATGCTCTATAGCGATGTAAACCAGAAGATTAATAAACCGGATGCTACCGGATACGTGCAGGTTAGTTTTGTAAATAAAGATCAGGCGCCAAAGTATGATTATATGAAGGAGGGTCTGGAGGCGTTGATTGCAAAAGGGTATCCCCTTAACAAGATAACTGTGCTGGTGAGGAAAAACAGTGAAGCCACCGATGTGGCAAGATGGTTGATTTCTCAAGGCTATTCCGTTATCACAGAGGAATCTATGCTGATTTCCGCATCGCTTTCCGTATCGAGGATAGTCGCCATCCTGCGATTTCACTCTATGCCTGAAAATCCACTTGCACAGCACATTATGAGGCAAGCCGGAATCGATATGCAGACAGAGACGTCAAAAGAATCGCTCTACGAGATTTGTGAAGAGTTGATAAGGAAGTACAAGAATTCTCTATCCGAAGGGGATGTCCCATATATGAATGCCTTTATGGACTGTGTGGTGGAATATTGCACCAATAACGGCAACAATATCGCCGGATTTGTGCAGTGGTGGGACGAAACCGGCTCCGTATCGCGATATATCGCAGCTCCTGACGGGGAAAATGCCATCAGAGTGATGACTATCCACAAGAGTAAGGGGCTTAGCCTGGATGCTGTTATTCTGCCCGGCTTTCAGGAAAATCTGTTTCATAATTCGCAGCCCGCCACCTACCTCTGGTGTGATGCGGGCAGCGTGTTCCCCTCCCTTGGAATAATGCCCGTCAAGTACAAGAAGGATCTTTTGAACACGGCATTCAAGGAGTCATACAGGCTTGAAACCTTCAATACGAAAGTCGATGCCTTGAACACCGCATACGTCGCCTTTACAAGGGCAAAGAGTGCTATGCTCATATATCCTGTATTGTCGGATGAGAAAAATGTTTCAACTGTGGCCGGACTTATGTATAATGCCTTGAAATCCAAAGGAATGGAGAATGATGTCTATACCCTTGGGGAAATAGGAGAGTATCAGGATGACGGGCAGTCGCAGGATATGCGTCCGATGCCGATTCCAAGCTTTTTGTCTGTTCCGATGGAAGGGGAGGATTATCTCTGCGGCAACGGCTCGCCGAGATTGAAACTTGTCTTGTCTTCCGGCGATTTCTTTGACGGCGAAAAAGAAAGCATAAGACTTCGGGGAATAGCCATTCACGATATCCTTTCAAGGGTAAACACGGCGGAAGACATATCCGACGCTGTGGCAGATGCCGTGAATGATGGGGTCATATCTTCTTTGGAGGCAAAAGAGATGCAGGGGAAGATAGAGAGGATTGTGACCGACAACGAATGCAGGGAGTGGTTCTCGCCCGAGTGCGAAGTGCTGAACGAAGTCTCCATTGTCGATGAAAACGGAGTAATCCACCGCCCGGACAGGGTAGTGCTGAAGGATGGGGCAGCCAGTGTAATCGACTATAAGACAGGAGATGAGCATTCCAAATACGTATGGCAGGTGCGCCGCTATCTCAATCTGCTGCGCTCTATGGGATATGAGGCAAAGGGATATCTGTGCTACATCAAAGATGGCATCAGCGTAGTGCAGGTGTCTTAGAAAGACAGTTTGAGTCCGTCGAAAGCGGGGTACACATTTTTCGGCAACATTGCCGCGAACTCTTCGTGTCTTGGCAGTTGATGGGAGAGATGGGTGAGATAAAGTCTCTTCGCCCCACATTTTTCAAACACGGATACAGCCTCCGGCACACTGAAGTGGGAGTGGTGTGATGAATATCGAATTGTGTTGAGAATCAGAATGTCAAGCCCTCCGAGCTTTTCAAATTCTTCTTCCGGAATCGAACTGGCATCGGTGATGTATGCCAACTTTCCGAATCGGAATCCGAGTACGGGCAATTTGTTGTGATAAGCCCTTATGGGGATTATTTCTACACCATTGATGCTGAATGGGTTGTCTCCAATCGTGTTGAGAATATATTCCGGCGCCCCGGGATATTTCTCCTCCGTGAAGGCGTATGAATACTCCATCTTGAGAGTCTTTTGCACATAAGGCTCGCAATAAATAGGGAATGCCCTGTTCTCCAGATAGTTGAAAGAACGGATGTCGTCAAGGCCGCCGGTGTGGTCCTTGTGGTTGTGAGTCAGAAGGATGGCATCCAAATGCCGGACGTTTGCCCGCAGCATCTGGTATCTGAAATCGGGGCCGGCATCTATCAGTACCGTAAGCCCTTTGTATTCTATCAATGCACTGGCCCTCAATCTCTTGTCGTGCCTGTCATCCGATTTGCACACCTCACAGTCACAACCTATCATCGGGACCCCTTGAGAGGTGCCTGTTCCCATAAATGTCAATGTTCCGTCCATAATTATTGCCAAATCTTCGCGAAGGTATAAAATATCTTTATAATATTGAATGGAGTTCTTATCTTTGTAGGTTATGAGACTTTGGAGGAAGATAACTAAGGCGATATTCAACATTGTGCTGCTTTTTCTTTTGGCGGCATTCGTCCTTGTCCATATTCCAAAGATTCAGACATCTCTGATTCAGATGGTTACCGATAAAATCTCTTCAGTCGTGGCGGGAGATGTTTCCATCGGTTCGGCATCGATAGCATTCATAGACAAGATTGCATTGGAGGATATCGCCCTCATAGGGCCCAAAGCAGATACGGTAGTATGCGTAAACAAGATGCTCATCGATTTCTCTCCCCTTTCTGCCATCAGCAAAAACCTGAAAATCAGAAGAATCAACATCGACGGAGGATTTTTCTTCCTTGAGACACGAAACAAGACCAATAATCTCACCAAGGTGTTCTTAAACAAGCATCTTGCAGATTCATTGGGCAATCTTGATTCTATTCCAAAGGTAAAACGTCCGGTGAAGGATTCCACAAAATCCAAGTTGGATTTTGGAATTGACATAAATCTCAAGAGGCTGAAAATTTCAAATTTCAGTTTCTTTATGAAAAACCACGACAATAAGAAACCTCCCAAAGTGGGACCCCGGAACATTTTGTTTAACGATATGGCCCTCTATGACATCTTCATCGATATGACGGATGTCAAGCTTTCCGGCGGAGAACTCAAGACCAATCTCAAGCGGTTGAGCGCAAAAGAGCGCAGGGGCTTAAATATGAGCCAGTTATCCGGAAGGGTTACTTTTAATGACACCCTCGCGAGGCTGGACGATATGGTCTATCGGGATGGAAAAACCGAGCTGAATTGCGAATACTACATGATGGAGTATCAGTCGCTCGCCGCTTTCAAGGACTATGTCCACAAAGTGAAGATGGGGCTTAAATTCAAAGACACTTATTTGGATTTCACCTCAATCGGCTATTTCGCCGCTCTCAACGATAACCTTCAGCTGAAACTTCACTTGAATGGTGAGATTAGCGGAACCGTCACCGACATCGATGCCAAAAAGCTGAAGGTGCAGGCAGGTTCGGGCCTTACAAACTTCGTTGTGAACGCGAAATTGCGCGGCCTGCCGGATTTCTACAATACGGCTACGACCATCAACATTGAAAAGTTGCATACAACTGCAGAAGATGCGGACTGGATTATCCGCGAGATTACGCAGCCGCCGTACAAGGCCGCAGTGGTATCAAAGTTCGCTTCGGGTCAGGATATCGATTTTTCTGCCGAAATGAAGGGGACCTTCGGAGATTTCGACATCACGGGGCTTCTTGCGACAGGTGTCGGCGATATAGATATCAATGCCCACTGCCGTGCCGGGAAAGGGAGCGGATTTGTGTTTGACGGTGATGTAGCCGCCTCTGGTGTCGCCCTTGGTACTATATTGAAAAACAAAAAGTTATCAGAACTTTCGTGCAATGTTTCGGCCAGAGCGGCCCTTTCCCGCAAAAATATGGAAGTTGACCTGAGACAGTTGCACGTCTCCAGTCTCGGCTTCAACGGATACGATTATTCAGACATTTATGCATCGGGAAATTTGAATTCGTCCGAGTTCAACGGTACGGTTTACAGCGAGGACCCTAATCTAACATTCCTTTTCAACGGCCTTGTTACTTTCAATGGGCAGGATGACAGCCGATACCGTTTCAACCTCGATATGCAGAATGCCGACCTCGCCGCCCTGAATCTGCACAAACGGGAACGCTCACAGGTAAGTTTCTTGTCTAAGGCAGATTTTATATACCGCAATAACAGGATTCTCGGCAATATTGTATTGGACAGCCTTAAAGCCGTGAACGAAGTCGATGGATATAATGTGGGCAGCGTGATATTCCGCCACGCAGCGGCAGACAGTCACTATGTGATGAAGCTCACTTCGTCGTTTCTTGAGGCAAAATATGAGGGAGATTCCCCCATATCGCAGATGCTCAGTGACTTGAAGGGGCAGACAACAACGGCGAGCTACCACGTTGACATCAATACGCTGGACTTGCGCCCGATTTGTTCGTTCCTTGTTCCCGACCTTTTTGTGAATCCCGGGACATCCATCAAACTCGATTCCGTCAGGGATAGCGTGATGACCGCGAAAGTCGAGTCAAATCTCATTGCATTCAAGAACAAGTACATAAGGGATATAGAAATTGGCTTGAAGAATAAGGACAGTGTCATTTATGCGACTGTGGACAACAAATTCCTACAGCTTGGCAACACAAAACTCCTCTCCAACAAGATAGATGCAACCCTCAAGGCAGATTCGGTATCTGTCAGGGTGGCGTTGAACGAAGAAGATTCGCTGATGACGGCCACATTGAACGCAGACGTTGGTTTCCCCGAAGGGGTTCTGAACCCGAAGCATTTGTCGGTGATGCTTTATGACTCGCAAATCGTCCTCGGTAAAGATATATGGAGGTTTTATCCTTCAAACATAGACTATTGCGATTCTCTGATACACATAGACCAGTTTGGACTCTATGCCGGAAATCAGTCCGTTCTCTTATTGGGAGACGTCGGCAGGCGGGCATCTGATTCCCTATTCGTGGGAATAGATAATTTTGATTTGTCTTTTGTCAATATGCTGACGAAAGACAAACTGAAATTCGGAGGTCTGGCAAATGGAAGAGCAACCCTCTCTTCTCTCCTCTCGGATGTCACAATGGTGGCCAACATTAAGGCCGATTCACTTTCGGTATCAGACACTCCGATAGGCAATCTCAGCGTCGTAAGTAATTGGGTGACAGGTGGCAAAATAGAATTTGCGGTGGATAATGTCCTTAACGGAAAGGAAACACTCAAAGCTTCGGGCGAGTATGATGCGAACCGAAAGGAAATTGACGGGAAAGTGAAATTTGACGGTTTCCAGATGGCATTTGCCAATCCTTTTCTCAAAGGGATAATGAGTGACGTCAGCGGTGAAATATCCGGAGACATCTCTGCAAGAGGCCCGTTCAAATCCTTGAAATTGGAATGTGGCAATGGCCGTATCAGTGATTTTTACGGAGTGCTTGACTATACGCGTGTGCCCTACAAGCTCGATGCAGGTTTTGTCATCGATGACAAGGGGCTCAACTTCAAGGATACACAACTGTTCGACCTTGAAGGGCACAAGGCAGACGTTACAGGAGGACTCCAGTTCAAGGACGGGTTCAAGAATCTACAGCTCGACACGAAAATCTTAGCGGACAATCTGCTTGGAATCAATACCACAATAGCTGATAATCAGACGTTTTACGGAAGGGGATATGCCACTGGAGACATCCGTCTTCACGGCCCTATGAATCAATTGAATCTCGATATCAATATTACCACCGGGGATAATACTTCGTTTCATATCCCTCTCGGTTCTTCGGGAAAAGAACAGGTTTCGCTCCTCAGGTTTATAAATCCGGCGGGCAGGACTGTATCTGCATACGATTCGCTTGTAAGGAGAAATACCCAGAGAGTGGTGAAGGGTAAAAGCTCTATGGGAGTGAACATCAATGTGGATGCCACTCCGGAAGCTGAGATTCTACTTGAGATAAACAAGGATTTGGGCGATGTGTTGCGGGCCAGAGGTTCCGGACTGGTAGGCATCACTTCCAAAAACGGGAATTTTGGAATCAAGGGCGATTACACTATCGATGCCGGATCTTACAAATTCGTGCTTATGGGACTGGTATCCAGAGATTTCGAGCTTCAACGAGGCGGTACCATCAAATTCAATGGAGACATTAAGGATTCTGACCTCGACCTTAAGGCGATATATAAAACTAAGGCATCGCTCGCACCAATCGTAGCCGACTCCACCATATCCAGCAGAAGATTGGTCAATTGCGGCATAGACATAACCGGCAAGCTTTCAGACCTCAAGCTTGGATTCAACGTTGAGGTTCCCGATTTGGATCCTGCCATCAGGGGGCAAGTTGAGACCGCCCTGAATACCGACGACAAAGTGCTCAAGCAGTTTGTTACCTTGCTGATTTCGGGATCGTTTATGCCTGAAGGACAGTCCGGTGTGGAAAATAATGTCTCTATGTCCCTGTTCAATGCCACGGAAATCCTCTCAAACCAGATAAACAGCGTATTCCGACAGCTCGATATTCCGCTCGATCTCGGATTCAACTATAAACCGGACCAGAATGGCCGCAGTATCTTTGATGTTGCGATATCTACCCAATTGTTCAACAACAGGGTGACAATCAACGGCAACATCGGCAACAGGCAATATGTGACTACAAACAACCAGGAAGTTGTCGGCGACGTTGACGTGGAGATTAAGGTTGACAAGAAGGGAAAGGTGAGCGTAACCCTCTTCTCTCACTCTGCTGACAAGTATTCAAGCTATCTCGACCAAACGCAGAGAAACGGCGTGGGCGTCACATATCGCGAAGAGTTTGATACTTTCAAAGAGTTGATAGACAGAATATTCCGTAGGAAAAAGAAAGAGGAGGCCAAGTAATCAGTCTCCGTATTCGGCGGCTCTGGAGATTGGAGCAATGTCCAACGGACAGGTAATCCCTTCCAGGAATTTGAAATAACCCACTATCGCTATCATAGCGGCATTGTCTGTGGTGAACCGAAACTCCGGCAAAAATGTGGTCCATCCTCTCTTGCGCCCCTCTTCTGTGATGCGGTTTCTCAATCCCGAGTTGGCGGAAACTCCTCCCGCGATGGCAATCTGTTTTATCCCCGTTTGTTTTACGGCAAGGAGCAACTTCTTCATCAGTATGTCGATGAGATCTTTTTGGAACGATGCGCAAAGGTCTGCCTTATTCTTTTCGATGAAAT
>JABUTQ010000322.1 GCA_021443605.1 Bacteroidales bacterium
CATCCCAATGAGGTCACCGAAGAGAGCACTGCGGCTTGTGCCCGTCTGGCAGATGCCGGCGTTCCCCTTGGGAACCAGTCGGTTCTTCTTCGGGGAGTGAACGACTGTGTGCATGTGATGCTGAAGCTCGTTCACGAGCTGGTCAAGATGCGTGTCCGTCCATATTATATTTATCAGTGCGACCTCTCTATGGGGCTGGAACATTTCCGCACTCCGGTATCGAAAGGTATCGAAATAATTGAAGGGCTCAGGGGACACACTTCCGGCTACGCAGTGCCCACATTCGTGGTCGATGCCCCGGGTGGTGGCGGTAAGACTCCCGTTATGCCTCAATACCTTATAAGTCAGGCACCGGGGAAGGTGATTCTCAGGAACTTCGAAGGAGTTGTCACTACATACACCGAGCCTGTCGGATATGATAATATCTGTCATTGCGAAGTGTGCGAAGGGAATCGCAAGTCGGAAACCAAGGGTGGTGTCATCGGGCTTCTCGAAGGGGAGCGCCTAAGCATAGAACCGGCATATCTTGAACGCAAGGAA
Source organism: Bacteroidales bacterium (assembly GCA_021443605.1). GTDB lineage: Bacteria > Bacteroidota > Bacteroidia > Bacteroidales > UBA932 > Equibacterium. The sequence continues at coordinate 541 of JABUTQ010000322.1, forward strand.
AGGAGCAGACAAAGGAAACAATAATGCCTTTTATAGATAACATATTGAAACACAGAAGCCTTTCCATCGTAGGTCTTGAAAAGAATACCGGAAAGACCGAGTGTCTCAATTATATCTTGCGAAGGCTGCCGTCAGAATATATAAACGTGGCGGTGACATCTATCGGCATTGACGGGGAGTCACTGGATCAGGTGACTTCCACCGCCAAGCCGGAGATAATATTGCGCGAAGGGATTTTTTTCGCCACAAGTGAGAAACATTACAGACAGAGAGGTCTGTTGAGCGAGCTTCTCGACGTGAGTGACGAAACTACTTCACTTGGGAGGATAGTAACGGCCAAAGCCTTGACGGAGGGGAAGATACTATTGTCCGGGCCGTCATCTTCCGCTTCATTGAGCCGATGGATGAAATCGATGGAGCGGTTCAAGATAGACCTCACCATCATCGATGGGGCTTTGTCAAGATTGAGTGCTGCATCGCCCGCCGTGAGCGAATGTATGATTCTCTCAACCGGAGCTGCACTGAGTGCAAACATCCGCGAACTTGTTTCCAAGACGGCATTTATCGTCGAGCTGATAGGGCTTCCCGAAACTGATGCAAAGGCAGATGAAAAGGTATCATCTTTTGTCGATTTTTCGGGAGATATCCTTAAAGGAGAGAAAGTTATAGAGGTTGAGGGGGCATTGACGGACAGATTGCTGACCTCTGCTCGCAACGAACTCCAAAGCGGAGCGAAAGAACTGATAGTAGGAGACTTTACGAAGATTTTTGCAACGGCAGACCAATATCGGGCGTTCTTGCGCAGAGGCGGGAGGATATCGGTCAGAAAAAAGAGCAAGCTCATTGCCGTATGTGTAAATCCGGTATCGCCCTCGGGCATTGTCCTGGACAGCGATATGCTATGCAAAACTTTATCGGAAGCAATAAACCTTCCGGTATATGATATCAAGAGAGGAAATAGATGAAATTCAAAGATATAGTAAATATTCCGTGCGGGATTCGCTTCTGTTTCGAAGACCTTTCGATAGAGGCGGGATATAGCCGCCGTGTGGCTTTGGATGCACCGCTGATGACTTCCGTGGAGCAAATTGAGGCTTCATACGGAGACCTTCGCCTGTTTCGTGCACTCAATGCTTCCAATCCGTCTTTGATACGGGATGTGAAGCACTATCTGCAATGCAGTCTCCACGACATTTCCGGAGCGCTAAAGACTCTCCGAAATGGTGACTATCTTGAAGATATCAACTTGTTTGAAATCAAGAATTTAGCCATTCTTGGGGATAATATAGGGAAGCTTTTCTCAGCTCACGGTGTTGACATAAAATGGCTCGATTTCCCGATGAGCCGCGTCATAGATATTTTGGATCCGGACGGTTTGAGGATAGCTTCGTTCTATATCTATGATTCATATTCCATAGAGCTTCGCACTCTGCGTCAGGAGCTTGAATATTTCAATGGCGATGATGACGAGCGCAGTGCCCTTATGGATGATATCGCCACCGAAGAAGACCGAATTAGAGAGATTATCGCGGGCAAACTTCTTCCTTTGGCAGATGACATCGAAGGGATGCTCCATTCGCTTGCAAGATTGGACATAGCCATTGCAAAGGCCGCTCAGGCAGAAAAATGGAATCTTGTCATCCCCGAGCATGGTGACAAGACAATCCTCGAAGGGATGTACAATCCCGAGATAGAAGATGCCCTACAAAAGAAACGCAAGGCTTTCCAAAGAGTGAATTTCTTACATCAGAACGGAGAGCCATCTGTTGTGATCGGGGCTAATATGGGAGGCAAGACAGTGGCTCTCAAAACATTGACATTGTGTCAATTACTATATCAAACGGGATTTGCAGTGCCGGCAGAAAAGGCCGTGATGCATCCGTTTGAAGAGATTTATTTCTGCATTGGCGACGAGCAGGATCAGATTAAAGGGCTCTCGTCTTTTGCAGCTGAAATGTTGAGGATAAACCAAGTGATAGAGAGGATGAGGGAAGGGGTCTCCATTCTGGCACTGATAGACGAGCCGGCGAGGACCACAAACCCGGTGGAGGGGACAGCTCTTGTATCTGCGCTTGTCAATCTTATCAGCGGCAGGGAAAATATCGATTTGGTACTTACAACCCATTATAATATAAAGTGTGGTGCACAAGTGGCATTCTGGCGAGTGCGCGGCCTTGTCGAAGGGAAGATGGATTATGAACTTTTGCCCACAGCCGGCCATAAAGTGCCACACGAAGCCCTTGCCATTGCGGAGAGTCTGAAAATAGACAGCCAATGGATAAACGGTGCAAAGGAGATGCTTGAAAGACAAAAAACAACTGTATAACTATGAAAAAAAGCAAATTAGGACTTGATTTCCAGAAGGTTGACAAAGCCCGTTCCCTTGCAAGAAGCATTGCGGACGACGTACAGTCTTTTGTGGAATCATACACGACCGTAGCCGTGGAGAGGACCTTGTGCCGTCTTCTCGGAATAGACGGGGTAGATGAAAACGGAGTGCCGCTTCCCAATGTCGTAGTTGACGAGCTGAAAGCGAACGGTGCTCTCAGTGAGGGAGTTGTATTCTATATCAGTAACGCGGTGGCTGCCACGGGGAGGACTCCCCAGCAAATTGCGGAAGCGGTTGCGGACGGCACTCTCGACCTCACGAAGGTTAAGACAAACCCGAAATCTGAAATCGAAAATATCCTGCAACCGATTATAGACCAATCTATAGAGCGCATCCGTGCCCATAGGGCTCGTCGTGAGAATTATCTTGCTACGATAGGAGAGGGGCAGAAACCATACCTCTATGTGATTGTCGCCACCGGAAACATCTACGAAGACGTGGTGCAGGCGGAAGCTGCCGCCCGTCAGGGGGCCGACATCATCGCTGTAATCCGCACCACCGGACAATCGCTCTTGGATTATGTCCCCTATGGCGCTACAACTGAGGGATTTGGCGGGACTTACGCAACACAGGAAAATTTCAGGATTATGCGTTCAGCCCTCGACAAAGTGGGCGAAGAGGTTGGTCGATATATCCGTCTTTGCAACTACTGCAGCGGCTTGTGTATGCCGGAGATTGCCATTATGGGAGCCTTCGAGGGGCTTGACGTGATGCTCAACGATGCTCTTTACGGGATCCTCTTCAGGGATATCAATATGCAGAGGACAATGATAGACCAATATTTCTCCCGCATAATCAACGGATTTGCAGGGATTATCATAAACACCGGCGAGGACAACTATCTCACCACTGCCGATGCCGTTGAGGCAGCCCACACGGTGCTTGCGAGCGACATCATCAACGAGCAGCTTGCCCTTCTCAGCGGCCTGCCGGAGGAGCAGATGGGGCTCGGTCACGCTTTTGAGATGGATCCGATGCTCGAAAACGGATTCCTCATGGAACTTGCTCAGGCACAGATGGCCAGGGAGATATTCCCCAAGGCCCCTCTCAAATATATGCCCCCCACAAAGTTTATGACCGGAAACATTTTCCGCGGCCATCTCCAGGATGCCCTCTTCAATATGGTCGGTATCTGGACGGGGCAGGGGATTCAGCTTCTCGGAATGCCAACTGAGGCCATCCACACGCCGTTTATGAGCGACCGCTACCTATCAATCGAGAATGCAAAATATATCTTCAACAATATGAAGAGCATAGGCGACGAGATGGAATTCAAGGAGGGAGGTATCGTCCGCAAACGGGCGGCGGAAGTGCTCGACAAGACTGTCAACCTGCTGGAACAGCTTGTGAATGAGGGGCTTTTCAATGCCCTCGAAAAGGGAATCTTTGCCGATGTCAAACGCCCGAAGAATGGCGGAAAGGGGCTTGACGGAGTTTGCCGCAAAGGCGATAATTATATGAATCCGTTTGTCGAACTAATGAAAGGGAGAAGATAAAAATGAGCGCAGGACTTTATTCTACAGATGCCAAGGATTTTGACAAGACCTTAGATTTGACCAAGGTTAAGCCGTACGGCGACACAATGAACGATGGGAAAGTACAGCTGAGTTTCACCCTTCCCGTGCCGTGCGGAGCGGAAGCGGTGGAGGCGGCAAAGCAGCTGCTCAAGAGTATGGGGCTTGAAAATCCTCTCGTGGTATATTACAACGAGCTCACCCCCGGCTACACTTTCTTCAACTGCTACGGAAGTTGCGTTCACACAGTCGATTACAGCACCATCTATGTCCCCAAGGTGGAATCCGATGTGATGGATATGCACGAGTGTGACGATTATATTAGGGAGTATATCGGCAGAAAACTGGTGATTGTGGGGGCTTCCACAGGAACTGATGCCCACACGGTAGGGATTGACGCCGTTATGAATATGAAAGGATATGCAGGCCATTACGGGCTCGAAAGATACGATATGATAGAGGCGTATAACCTTGGAAGTCAGGTGCCTAACGAAGAGTTTATCGCAAAGGGGCTGGAACTCGGAGCCGATGCTCTCATCGTTTCGCAGACAGTCACCCAGAAGGACGTCCATATCAAGAACCTCGTCAACCTTATCGAACTGCTTGAAGCGGAGAATCTCAGGGATAAGATGATAGTGTGCTGCGGCGGCGCGAGAATCACCCACGAACTCGCCAAGGAGCTCGGATATGACGCCGGATTCGGAATGAACACCTATGCAGATGACATAGCGTCATTTGTTGCGGAAGAATTTGTTAAAAGAAATAATAAATAATAGCGATTATGGACAAAAATCAAGTAAGAGAAGTTATTGCCCGTCGTGCTGCAAAAGAACTCCACGATGGCGACGTTGTGAATCTGGGAATCGGCCTCCCCACCGCAATTCCTAACTATCTCCCTGAAGGAGTATCAGTTACACTCCAGTCTGAAAATGGTCTCGTAGGTATGGGGCCCGCTCCCGAAACCGGAAAAGAAGACAAGGATTATGTAAATGCGGGTGGTGGGTTCATCACCGCAGATCTTGGCGCGTATGCGTGCTCTTCTGCCGATTCGTTCGGTATCATCCGTGGCGGCCACGTGGATGTCACAATCCTCGGCGCCCTCCAGGTCGATGAAAAAGGCGACCTTGCAAACTGGGTGATTCCGGGCAAGAAAACCCCCGGTATGGGTGGCGCAATGGATCTCCTTGTTGGAGCCAACAAAGTAATCCTCACGATGGAACACACTGCAAAAGGTGCTCCCAAGATATTGAAAAAGTGCACATTACCTCTTACTGCTGCCGGCCAGGTAAACAAAATCATCACCGAAATGGGTGTTATGGACATCACTCACGAAGGGATTGTCTTGACAGAAATCAATCCCGAATTCACGGTGGAGCAGGTGCAGGCCGCAACTGAGGCTACCCTTATCGTATCCAAGGATCTTAAACCGATGTGCTGATGAAATTTCTGATTTCGGAAATCGAGAACGGCATCGCTGTCTTGAAAATCTCAAGGCCGCAGGCGCTCAATGCCCTCAACACTGAGGTTCTTGCCGAGTTGGAGGAATATATCGACAATATTCCTTCCGACATACGGGTGCTCATCATCACGGGCGATGGACCGAAATCGTTCGTTGCCGGTGCCGATATAGCGGAGATGAGCAATCTTACTCCCGAAGGAGGCCTTGAATTCGGACGGCGCGGTGCAAGGGTGTTCAAGAAGATAGAAGACCTTGACATTCCGGTGATTGCAGCCATCAACGGCTTCGCCCTCGGAGGAGGATGCGAAATCGCTATGGCTTGCGATATCCGCATTGCCGCTGAGAATGCGAAGTTCGGACAACCCGAAGTGGGGCTTGGAATTATTCCGGGTTTCTCGGGCACTTACCGCCTTGCAAAGCTCGTGGGGCAGGGGATGGCGAAGGATCTCATCTTTTCAGGCCGCACCATCCGTGCCGATGAAGCTCTCCGTATAGGTCTTGTAAATCAGGTTGTAAAGAGCGAAGAGCTGATGGACGTGGCAAAGGATCTTGCTTCTAAGATTGCCCAAAATGCCCCCATCGCGGTAAAATATGCAAAACAATGCATCAATCAAAATTACGATATGGAGAGGGACACTGCCCTTGCATTTGAAAATGAGATGTTTGCAAAATGTTTTGCCACCGAAGACCAGAAAAACGGCATGAACGCCTTCCTCAAAAAGGAAAAAGTGATCTTCATTAATAAGTAACAAAATTGTAATAATTAATATAAAACTATGAAAATCAGTGTAATAGGAACAGGAACAATGGGTTCCGGAATTGTTCAGGCTTTTGCAGTTGCAGGTTATCCCGTGATTATGAAAAGCCGTAGCATCGCCAGTGCGGAAAAGGCTTTGGCAAAGATTTCCAAAGGTTTGAACCGTCTCGTAGAGAAAGGGAAAATGACCGAGGAGGATTGCAATGCCGCCTTGTCAAACATCACCCTTTCAAGTGAATACAAAGATTTGGCAGATTGCGACCTCGTAATCGAGGCAGCTGTCGAGGAGATGGCAGAGAAGAAAGCCCTCTTCAAGATGCTCGATGAAATCTGCAAGAAAGAGGCGATTCTCGCTTCCAACACTTCATCACTCTCCATCACAGAGATTGGTTGCTGCACAAGCCGTTCGGACAAGGTTATCGGGATGCACTTCTTCAATCCCGCTCCGGTTATGAAGCTCGTGGAGATTATCAAGGGGCAGACCACTTCAGACGAAGTCTTCAATTGCGTTTTCAGCCTCTCAGAAGCCATAGGCAAAACTCCGGTCACAATCAATGAAGCTCCCGGATTTGTCGTGAATCGTATCCTCATCCCTATGATAAACGAAGCCGTAGGCATCCTCGCAGATGGTGTCGCTTCAAAAGAAGATATCGATGCGGCGATGAAACTCGGTGCAAACCACCCTATGGGGCCTCTCGCTTTGGGAGACCTTATCGGCCTTGACGTGTGCCTTGCAATTATGGAAGTGCTTCACAGCGAGTTTGAAGACGACAAGTACCGCGCCCATCCGCTCTTGAAGAAGATGGTACGCGCAAACCTCCTTGGCCGCAAGACAGGCGAAGGATTCTACAAATATTAAAATACTGATACCCAATACACTAATACAAATTATGGATTTCAATCTTACAAAGACTCAGTCTCTGTTCCGTCAGATGATTCGCGAGTTTTCCGAGAAGGAGGTGAAGCCGCTGGCTGCCGAAATCGACGAACAGGAGCGTTTCCCGGAAGAGACTGTTGCCAAAATGGCAAAATTGGGATTGTTGGGAATCCCTTTCCCCAAAGAATATGGCGGTGCAGGTGGAGACAATATTATGTATTCCATTGCAGTTGAGGAACTTTCACGCTGCTGTGCCACCACCGGTGTAATCGTTTCGGCTCACACTTCCCTCTGCGTTGCCCCCATCTATGAAAACGGCACGGAAGAGCAGAAGAAGAAATATCTCCCCAAACTCTGCAGCGGAGAATGGCTCGGCGGGTTCGGTCTCACTGAGCCGAATGCCGGCACGGATGCCTCTGCACAGCAGACCACAGCCGTTGAAGATGGAGACTATTATATCCTCAACGGAAACAAGATTTTTATCACAAATGCCGGTCACGCAGACGTTTATGTAATTGCGGCAATGACCGACAAGAGCCTTGGCGTCAAAGGGATCTCCACCTTTATCGTGGAATCTACTTTCCCGGGATTCTCAATCGGAAAGAAGGAGTTGAAGATGGGTATCCGCGGCAGCGCCACGGCCGAGCTTATCTTCACTAACTGCCGCGTGCCCAAGGAGAATCTCCTCGGCAAGCTCGGAGGCGGTTTCGCAATTGCAATGAAGACTCTCGACGGAGGCCGCATCGGTATCGCATCGCAGGCGCTCGGTATCGCACAAGGTGCTGTGGATGAGACAGTTAAATATTGCAAGGAGCGCAGCCAGTTTGGCAAGACTCTCAGCAAGTTCCAGAACACCCAGTTCCAGATGGCAGACCTCGCCACCAAGGTGGAGGCATCCCGTCTGCTCGTGCGCAGCGCATCTTTCAAGAAAGACTGCAAACTCCCGTATTCCGCTGATGCCGCTATGGCAAAACTCTTTGCTGCAGAAACAGCTATGGAGGTGACAACCAAGGCAGTACAGTTCCACGGCGGTTATGGTTACACCCGTGAATATCCCGTGGAGAGGATGATGCGCGACGCCAAGATTACCGAAATCTACGAAGGTACTTCAGAGGTTCAGCGTATGGTGATTGCAGGTAAATTGTTTGGCAAATAACAGGAGGAATCAAGATGAAAATAATAGTTTTAGTAAAACAGGTTCCGGATACCACCGAAATCAAGATTAATCCTGTAACGGGTACCCTTATCCGTGATGGTGTTCCGGCAATTATGAACCCTGACGACAAGGGAGCTCTTGAACTGGCACTTCAATTGAAAGACAAATTCGGGGCAGAGATTACCGTTATCACAATGGGGCTTCCCCAGGCAGATCTCGTTCTGAGAGAGGCACTTGCAATGGGTGCAGACAATGCCGTGCTCCTTACGGACCGCAAACTTGGCGGAGCGGACACTCTTGCCACAAGCCGTGCCCTTTCGGGAGCGCTCAGAGTTTTGGGATATGATATCATAGTAGGTGGTCGTCAGGCTATTGACGGAGACACTGCACAGGTTGGCCCTCAGATTGCCGAACATCTTGATATTCCGCAGATTTCTTATGTTGTCGGAATGGATTACGATGGCAAAAACACATACACCGTAAAGAAAGAGACCGAGGAAGGATACCAGATGCTTGAAGTTGACGGCCCTTGTCTTTTCACAGTCCTTGCTTCGGCTTACAAGCCCCGCTATATGAATGTCCGTGGCATCGTTGAGGCATACGACAAGGAGGTCAAGATTATGGATGCCTCTATGATTGGCATAGATGAAAATATGCTTGGTCTGAAAGGCTCACCCACCCGCGTGTTCAAGTCGTTCACAAAGGGCATCAAACAAGCCGGAGAGGTGTTCGAGGTGTCGCCGGAAGAGGCAGCCGACCTCATCGTTGCCAGACTTAAAGAGAAACATATTATCTAACCGTCTAAAAATGAATATATTATGAATAAAGCAGATTATAAGGACGTATTTGTATTCGCAGAGCAGAGAGACGGTAAGATTCAACCCGTGGCCCTGGAACTGCTTGGAAAGGCACGCGACCTTGCAGACACTCTCGGAGAAAAGGTTGTGGCTATGTTCATGGGCTCCGGCATTGCGAATCAGGCTCAGACACTTGTGGAATATGGTGCCGACAAGGTTATCGTTGTGGATAATCCATATCTTAAAGATTATGTCACAGAGCAATATGCACAGGCTGTGTATCAGACAATTGTGGCGAACAAGCCATCTATTGTCCTTTTTGGCGCCACCACAATCGGCCGTGACCTGGCTCCGCGTCTTTCGGCAAGATTGACCACAGGCCTCACTGCAGACTGCACGAAACTGGATATTTCGGAAGACACTCACGAGCTTCTGATGACTCGTCCCGCATTCGGTGGAAACCTTATGGCCACCATTATGTGTACCGAGCATCGTCCGCAGATGTCAACGGTCCGCCCGGGTGTGATGCAGAAAGCAGTTCCGGATAGTTCCCGCAAAGGGGAGATTGTGAATGGTGAAGTGGTGTTCGACCCTTCACGTTTCCGCGTAAAGCTCTTGAAGAACGTCAAGGAGGACAAGGGTGCGGTGGATATCACAAATGCCAAGGTGCTTGTTTCAGGCGGACGTGGCGTTGGCTGCAAGGAAGGGTTCCAAATGCTTCAGTCTCTTGCAGATGCACTTGGTGGAGAGGTTTCTTCTTCACGTGCAATGGTTGATGCGGGTGTGATGCCTCACGACCGTCAGGTTGGGCAGACAGGCAAGACCGTGCGTCCGAATCTCTATCTCGCTTGCGGTATTTCGGGAGCAATCCAGCACCTTGCAGGTATGGAGGAGAGTGATTTTATCATCGCGATAAACAAGGACAAGTTCGCACCGATTTTCAAGGT
>JABUTQ010000207.1 GCA_021443605.1 Bacteroidales bacterium
CGGGGATGAGACTTATGGTCGATTTTCACTACAGCGACAACTGGGCGGATCCCGCCAAGCAATACAAACCGTCGTCCTGGGCATCCCTTTCGGGAACACAGTTGCAGAATGCCGTGATGGAGCATACTGCCGATATTCTCAATGCCTTGAAATCGGCCGGAATCACCCCAGAATGGGTGCAAGTCGGAAATGAAGTTACAAATGGAATGATTTGGCCCGACGGCAAGATAGAGAACAACAACTTCACAAACTTTGTCCAATTGTTCAATGCCGGTTACGCCTCTGTCAAAAACGTATTTCCGGATGCAAAGGTTATCCTCCACATCGACAATGGATATGATGCAGCCCGTTTCAAATGGTTTTTTGACGGAATGAAGGCGGCAGGCTGCAAATACGATGTGATAGGGATGTCAATATATCCTTCGTATGTGCTTGAAGGGGGTAAAGAGGTCCCGATATCAACCACTGTTTCGAAGATGCTGAACAATATAAACACTTGTATATCAGCATACGGCAAGCCAGTGATGATATGCGAGGCGGGAATGCCATGGGACAGGGCCGCAGAATGCCGACAGTTCCTCTCATCCCTCATCAACGGTACCAAAGACAACAAGAACGTCCTCGGATTGTTCTATTGGGAGCCGCAGCAGAATCCAAACGTGTGGGGAGATTACACTCTCGGCGCCTTTGACAGCGGGAGCCGTGCTACTGAAGCGTTCGATGCTTTTAAAAGATAATAAATTATAATACAATATGTTAGTCTATTTCAATCTCAATTTCAAGACTTACTTCGGTCAGAACCTCTTCATAGAGTTTGGAGACGGAAAACTGACTCAGATGAGTTATGTAAAGGACAGCGTATGGGGCTGTCAGCTAAAGAAGACAGGTCGTCTGCAATATCGTTATCTTGTAATCAATCCGGACGGAAGTAGAATGTACGAGGCCGGGGGCTTTAGGGAGATTTCTCTCTCAAAGAGTTGTGAATCAGTCGTTTTTTATGACAGTTTCCAAGGATATGACGATAATGCCCCGTTCCTGACCGCCACTTTTACCAAGATATTCTTCCCCCACAAGGAGCAAGTGTCAAAGGTAGGGGCAACAGATGGTGAAATCACAATAAGGGCCACAGTGCCGAACGTTCCGTCTGAGAAGGCGGTTTACTTCTCCGGAAACGACGGCTGGTCCGATATCCGCAAGATGATATATGTGGGGAATGGTCGCTGGGAGATACACCTTGATTCCACCATGCTTCCCTCGTTGTATGAGTTCAAGTTCATCCTGGCGAATGATGGTGATGAACCGTCTGATTTTCAGTGGGAAAAAGGGGAGAACCACCGTCTTTTCATTCGCGAGGGGGGATATGACGGGGCTGTGGTTTTCGAGCATTCCCGCGTTGCGCTTCCCTGCCCGCGGCCACGCCTTCGCGGCACCGCAATCCCTGTGTTCTCGCTCCGCTCCAATAACGGATGCGGCGTGGGTGAGTTCTTGGACATCAAGCTTTTCGCCGACTGGGCAGCGAGGACAGGACAGAACATAATACAGATTCTCCCAATCAACGACACTACGTCTACCGGCACTTGGACCGATTCGTATCCGTATAGCGGAATCACAGTTATGGGGCTTCACATGTTATACCTCAACATTGAGGCTGTCGGGGAACTTCCGGCTTCCCATAAAAAGAGGCTGAAAGCTGCAAAGACAGAGCTTAATGCTCTCAATCAGGTTGATTATGAAAAAGTTATGGCTATTAAAAAGGAGTTTGCGGCCATTCTTTTCAAGAAGTATTCAAAAGAGGTGTTTGCAAGTGCGGCATATAAGGAGTGGTTGGACGGCAATTCCGACTGGCTTCTTCCGTATTGCGCTTTCTGCGCTTTGAGAGACAAGTTCGGCACTGCAGATTTTTCAAAATGGGGCGAGTATTCAAAATATGACAAGAAATTGCCAATCAAACTGTTTGTCCGCGGCACAGATACCGGCGAGGCTATGGCGCTCAGTATGTTTGTTCAGTATAATCTGCATATTCAGCTGAAAGAAGCGGTGGAATATGCTCATTCAAAGGGGATTGCACTCAAGGGCGATATCCCTATCGGAATCACCCCGAACAGCGTGGAAGCGTGGACTTCACCCGAATTGTTCAATATGGACTCACAGGCGGGAGCTCCGCCCGATGCTTTCTCGGAGGATGGCCAGAACTGGGGCTTCCCGACATACAACTGGGACAGGATGGAGCAGGACGGATATGCGTGGTGGCGTGGCCGCTTCCGCAAGATGGCGGAATATTTCGATGCATATCGTATAGACCATGTGCTTGGTTTCTTCCGCATTTGGGAGATTCCCGCAGCACACGGCATTTCGATGCTTGGACACTTTTCACCTGCTCTGCCATATACCGAAGATGAGATTCGCTCTAATGGCATTCCGTTCAACGGGCCGTCGGTTGCAGGGGAGAGACACGGTCTCTTTGTTGATGATCCGCACCATCCGGGATACTTCCATCCTGCCATCGGTGCCAGAAAATCAGATGAGTACAACTCATTGGAGCAGTGGCAGAAATCGGCGTTCGACAATCTCTACGACGATTTCTTCTTCCGTCGCAACGACAGTTTCTGGAAGAGCCAGGCAATGCACAAACTACCTGTACTTGTGGCATCTACGGGGATGCTCACTTGTGCAGAGGACCTCGGGATGATTCCGGCTTGTGTCCCCGATGTGATGGAATCGTTGAAGATTCTCACACTCGAGGTTCAGAGGATGCCAAAGAATCCCGCCGAAGAATTTTCGCTCCCTTGGACATATCCTTATAGATGTGTAAGCACTACCGGCTCGCACGACACTTCCACTTTGCGTGCCTGGTGGGAAGAAGACGGTGCGGCTTCGCAACGCTATTTCAACGAGGTTCTCCATCAAAGTGGCGAGGCTCCCAAGTTCTGCGAACCTTGGGTATGCGAGATGATAATAAAGGATCATTTGGATTCGGCAGCTATGCTTACAATCCTCCCTTGGCAGGATTGGATGTCGGTTGACGGAGACCTCCGTGCAGAGAATCCTCAGGCAGAACGCATCAACGTGCCTGCAAATCCGAAGCACTACTGGCGATACAGAATGCATCTTACAATAGAGTATCTGCTCGGAGAGGATAAACTGAACAATCATCTCAAAGAATTGATTGTTAATTAGATATGAAATTCTTTAGGCCATCGGTCAGCCCTTGGCGAAACTTTTTCAAGGCGATGTGCGTGGTGGTGCTCTTTATGGCACTCCACGCTGTCGCTTCGTATTTGCTGCACTATACGTCTTTCGGCGATTCGCTCGTTCTTACCTGCCTCACCGTGGCTATGGTGTTCTGCGTGCTTGCATTGTATGATATTCCTTTGGACATTTTTCTCAGTCTGGCATTTCTGAGCTGCTTTGCAGGATTTTGGATGGGGACAGAGATTCCGAGAAGGATTGTGTCAAGCGGTGTTGAGCCCGGGATTGACATACACGTGATTACCACGGCAGGTGTGACGCTGGTTCTCGGCCTTGTCAATATCTTCATTTCCAATTCGATAAACAGACATAAAAAATAGAGGACATTGAGCATAAGGGATTCATACGGAGGTGTACGCGGCTTATTTTACCTGTTTGTTATCACGGGGCTGGTGATAGTTGTGCGTATAGTCGTGGAGAATCTCCTGCCGCTGTTTTACACTTCTCTCGGCCTCTATTTCAGTGATTTTCTGTTTCAGACACTTTCGAACTATTCGCTGACCATAGGTATGGGAATAGCGGACACGTTGATAGTGAGGAAGTTAGTTTCAACATACGGCTATAAGAACGATTATGGAGTGCGATGGCGCCGCCTTTTGGCGGAGATAGCGCTGGTGCTGGTATTGTCACTTGCAACGGCGTTCCTTTACCGCAACGACCAGATGCATTCTATGCCGGACGGGACCCGGTTCTTCTCCAACGTCTTCCTTTTTATCTTTATGGTCTATGTGCTGTTCAATGCAATCGTGGTTGCAGTGGTGGATGTCGTGAGCTATATCCGATACAAAGATAAGGTGGCGTTTGAAGATGAGGTTCGAGAGAGGGTGAACGCATCATTCCGCTATCAGCTGCTCAAGAGCGAGACCAATCCCCATTTTCTTTTCAACTGCCTCAACGTGCTCGATTATCTCATCCAGACCGACACCGAAAAGGCGGGGGCATATACAAGGAGGCTGGCTAAGGTGTATCGGTATCTCCTTCAAACGGAACAGCAGCCGTATGTCACTCTCGAAGAGGAGCTTAGCTTTGTAGAGGACTATCGTTCGCTGCTAAATGAGCGTTTCGGGGAGGCGCTTCTTATCTCTGTGGATATTCCTGCTGAATTGAAGGATGCACGGGTTGTGCCTGCCTCTCTGCAGATTCTTATAGAGAATGCTGTCAAGCACAATGTGGTGTCGAAAGCTCGTCCGTTAAGGATATCTGTTACCGCCGATACCGCTGATAAAAGCCTATGCGTGGAAAACAATCTGCAGGAAAGGGGTATAAATGTCCCTTTGGAGCAGATGACGATGGGGGCGGAGAGTGCTTCTCGTCCTAATGGAGGAGCATCTTCAGACAACGGCACCGGTATCGGCCTGAAAAACTTGCGCCAGCAATGCATCATCGTCTTTGACCGCCCCATCACCATCACCCGCAGCGAAACAACCTACATCGTCCGCGTCCCATACAGATAACGGCTTGAATTTCTTATTGTTGCATCCATTCGATGAAGTCGATTGTTCTGGATCGTGAGACGGTAAAGTCTGGCGTGAAATTCCAGTATTTGGGAGTCTTGCAGCTGACGGAAATCATCATTCTCCCTCCGATAAGTTTTGTGATGCTCTCAATAGAACTTTTTGAAATGATGCATCTGCGGCTGATTCTGAAAAATAGCGAATCGTCTGCCGTTTCGGAGATTGAATCAAGGGAACTGTCTATTACATAGGCGTTTCCATCGAGTGTGACTACATAGTTGTTTTTCTCTTCGGAATAAAAGTATGCCACTTCAGCAGTCTTCACCGGGATGAGCCGGTTGTTGACGGGAATCAGAAAGCGCTCCTTGCGAATTACAGGTTCTCCGGTCAAGACAGATACGAGCTTCTTCATATCGAAGTTGACTGTCTTCTGGCGGCATCTTTCCACGGCCCTTTCAAGGGCTGCCGGCTCGATTGGCTTGAGCAGGTAATCTATCCCGCCAACTTCAAATGCCTGTACTGCGTAGTTGTCGTAAGCGGTTGTCATAATCACCATCGCCTTGACTTCGATTTGCCTGAATATTTCGAAGCAGCGGCCGTCGGAAAGTTCCACGTCCATGAAGATGATGTCTGCACTGTTGTTATGTAACCACTCCACGGTGCCTTTCACTGACGAAGTCTCGCCTGTGACCACGATATCGGGATAATTGTTCGCTATAGTGTCCGAGAGGGCCTTGCGGGCCATTGTTTCGTCTTCAACGATGAGGGCTTTCATAAGTTTTCGTTATTTATAGATTTAGAAGCGGGAGTGTGACGGAATAATTTCCCGGAGTGTTCTTTATTATGATGTCTTTTTCGCTTCTGTCCATGTAACTTTGTTGTATATATTTGAGCCCCAGTCCGGTAGATGTCACCGGAGTGAGTTTTGGAATCACGTTGTTCTCTACCGTCACCTTGGATCCGTCTGAAATTATCCGTATCGACAGAGGATTGTCTGCCATGATAGAATTGTGCTTTATGGCATTCTCCAGAAGCATCTGAATCGAATATGTCACGACTTTCTTTGACATATCATCCTCTCTTATATCCTTTTCTACATTGAGCCCTTCGGGGAAACGCACTTTCATCAACTCGACATACATATCCGCGTAACCAAGCTCCTCCCTGAGAGGCACTACTGCTTCTCTCTCATTCTGAAGCATATACCGGTACATTCCGGAGAGTTTCCTGATATAGCTTCTCGCCTCGTTATCCTGCCGTTCGGCAACAAGGCAGTCGAGCGTATTGAGACTGTTGAAGAGAAAATGGGGATTGACCTGCTGTTTGAGATTAGTGTATTGAGATTGGGCAAGATCGGCCTCTTCGTTGGCATGAATTGCTCTGGCATCGGCTTCCCTCGCGTATCCTGCCAGAAAGACAACTGCCATACAACTTACGGCATAATCCACAATGACATTGAGAACTATATTGTCCTTGTTAAGCGCCTCGGAGAAGAGAAGAATTACTATCATTCTGATACACAATATGATGACGAATGATGCAAGAAGCCATCCAAGCCCTTTGTCATCAGGTTTTTCCCCTTTGTCTATAAACGAGGGGGAGATATATGTCAGTCCGAGAATGATATATCCTAACAAGATAGTCGAAAGAAAAGTGGATAGGGTATATACTGCTATCTGGTCTGAGATGGCTTTGCCTATCAGTGCTGCCACGCGAAATCCCATCAGGAGCCCGAAGACGTTGGCAAGGATTAGTGCGGCTGCCATAAACAGAAGGTTCATCTTGCGGCGGAAGCACAGAACCATCACCATAATCATGGTGAGTAAAGTGAGCAACATCTCGTTTGCGATGCCCCCCAAATGGCAAAGATACACCATCAGGGCGTGCCCTGCGGCAAAGCTTAAAATGATAGTAGTATTGGTGACAAATCTCTTCATCATGACCGCAAGTTACTAATATACTTTCAAATAAATGCAAATTTTTTTGTTGTGGCGAATGGCATTTTTCGTGGCTTTACGGCTTAAAATTCATTCATCCCTGAAAATCATCCGTCCATAATCGTTTTCCGTCTGTTCGTCGTCCGACACTTCTATTTGACTAATCTTAATTTTAAATTCGCATACACTTGCAAATTGATGTAAATCGAAGAAAACAGGTTACGATTATCACGAAAGATACTACTAATAGTCACAATAATTAACAATTTATGAAACGAATCCTTTCCATTTTTTTAGCAGCGGTCATTTCTGGGATGGCCGGCGCAAACGTATCCGCCCAAAGCGGTTACACGGTAAAGGGAGTCGTCGTCGACAGTTATGGTCCGGTGATTGGGGCCACTGTACTGGAAGAGGGGACATCAAATGGTGTGTCCACCGGCATTGACGGCGACTTTTCCATTATCGTATCAAGTGGGGATGTAAAAGTTGTTGTAAGCTGTATCGGCTATGTTACAATGACATACAAAGCATCCGAAGTACCAGCACAGATCGTTCTTGCAGAAGATAATGAACTGCTTTCCGAGGCGGTGGTCATCGGTTACGGTTCCCTCAGCAAGAAAGAACTTTCGAGTTCAATCGTGCAGGTAGATAAGAAAGATTTCTTTAAGGGAAGCATCAACAACCCGATGGAAATGCTCACAGGTAAAGTTGCAGGCCTCAACGTGTCAACCACGCAGGCCGCCAACCCCAATGCTTCGTCGGACCTTCAGATTCGCGGAGCTACTTCACTCAGCGCAGGCAACAGCCCTCTGATTGTCATCGATGGTGTGCCGGGCGGTGATATGAGAAACCTCTCGCCTCAGGACATTGAATCTATGACGGTGCTCAAGGATGCCGCATCTGCAGCCATCTATGGTACACGCGGCGCGAATGGTGTCATCCTCATCACTACTCGTAAGGGGTCAAGCGACGAGGCCGGTGTGGCTCACGTTACATACGACAGCTACTTTGCCATAAACAATGCCAAGAAGCCCCTCGCAGTCCTCACTCCGGAAGAGTGGGTGCGCTCCCGCAGGGGAAACGACTATGGTTACAGGACAGTATGGTATGACGAACTCCTTCGTGATTTCTCTTTCGATACAAACCAGTATCTCTCAATTGACGGGAGTACGTCAAAAGGCTCTTACAACGGCTCCGTGAACTGGAAGAAGGCCACAGGTGTCGATCTTGTGGATGCCCGTCAGGAGTTTGGTGCCCGCGTCGCCGTGGAGCAGAGAATAATCAAGGATATCATCCAACTCAATTTAAGCCTTAACGGCCGCCGTGTCAATGAGGTTTATGGTGATGACGGACAGTTCAACAATGCCCTTTCACTCAATCCTACCTATCCGGTGAAGAATGCTGACGGATCGTGGTATCAGCCCACCTCTCCCACAGGCGCGCGCAACCCTGTGGAGGCGATGCTGAACAAGACAGCAGACGGACAGAGGCTGTATCTGATGGGTACTGCCGCAATCAAAGTCAATATTCTGAAAAATGAGAGCCACAACCTCAACACGACACTCACATATAATCTCAACTATAACGACTACAAGACACAGAGTTATCTCCCTTCTACATCAGGTTCATCATATTGGGGAGGTTACACCGGAGAGGCTTCGATGAGCTACAGCAAGAACTGGACAAATCAGGTGGAATGGCTCTTCAACTACTCTATGCATCTGGGTTCGCATCACCTCCAGGCAGTTGCCGGCTATTCTTACCAGGATAGCAACAGCGAGGGTCTGAATGCAAACAACAAGAATTTCGCATACGACTCAATCCTTTATAACGACCTCGGTTCAGGAACTTATCTCAAGGATGGTCTTGCAGGAATGGGATCGAGCAAGTCAATCTCGAAGGTTATCGGCCTGTTCGCCCGTGTAAACTACAACTGGAACAATATCGTGATGGCTTCTGCTTCCATCCGCCGTGAGGGTGCCACTTCATTCGGAGAGAATCAGAAATGGGGTAATTTCCCCGCCGTATCAGTTGCCTGGGAAATGGCCAATATGGATTTTATGAGCGGTGCCAATGCAGTCAACAGTCTCAAGCCGAGGGTTTCATTCGGTGTCACAGGACGTCGCGGAGGTTCAAACCAATCCCGCCCGACGTATTCGGCAAATGGAATGTATTTCATTGACGGAGAGTGGATTCAGGGCTATCGTCCCGCTAATAATCCCAATCCGGACCTTGCCTGGGAAAAGCTTATGTCCGTGAACATCGGTGTCGATTTCGCATTCTTCAACTCGAGACTCAGCGGTAGCATCGATTTGTTTGACCGCCAGTCGAGAGACCTTCTCTACAATTACACCGCTCCACAGCCGCCGTTCCTCTACGACAGCATCCTCGTGAATGTGGGAACAACCGAGAATATGGGTGTCGAGCTCTCTCTTAATGCCGATATCTTCAAGAAGACCGCAGTGCGCTGGAGCACGGGCGTGAATGCCTCTTTCGGTATCTCCAAGATCAAATCACTCTCCAACCAGATTTACAATGCCTCCTATATCGATATGGGTGCCAAGGGTGGTGTAGGATCGTCTGAATATTTCTTCCGTTATGCAGAGGGGACCAGAATCGGTGAGGTTTATGGATACCAGGCAGCCGGTGTGAATGAAGCCGGAGAGCTCCTCGTCCTGGACAATGACGGCAACAAGGTGACAGCCGCTTCTGCCAATCCTGCATTCAAGAGGGCCATCGGCAATACGTCTCCGAAGGTATTCCTCTCTTGGAATAACACAATCAGCTACAAGGGCTTCGATCTCAACTTATTCTTCAATGGCGCATTCGGCTATCAGATTTTCAACAACCGCAAGTATGGTATGGGTCTCAGGGGACTCGGTTCCGACAACGTTTATAGGACAGCCTACACAGTTGACAAGGACGTCAAGACTGCCGGAGGAGTCATTTCATCATACTTCCTCGAGAATGGAGACCACTTCAAGCTCCAGAGTGCAACCCTCGGATATACTTTCGTTCCGAAGGACAAGCAGATTATCAGCAATTTAAGGGTATTCCTCAGTGCAAAGAACCTCTTTACCATCACCAGATATTCAGGTTCAGATCCCGCCATTGTCGGCTCTAACGGACTTACCCCCGGCATAGATAACGGCGGTGGATATCCAGAAGCTTACTCAACTACACTTGGTCTTACCGTAACTTTCTAAATAACACGAGATTACAATGAAAAGAATATTCAATATAATAGCACTCGCAGCTCTGTGTCTCGGTATGACATCCTGCTTCGATCTTACTGAACAGTCTTTCAACAGAATCGAGAAGGACAACTTCTATGAGAATGAAGGCAGCGTAAAGGGAGCCGTGGCATCTGTATATAACAGGGCAACCGTAGGTTTCAGCGAGTATTTCTTCTATCTAAATGAATTTTCGGCAGACCAGATCAGCTGGCGTGTATGGAACGGCGGTCTTTGGGGATGGGATGAAGCTGAAAAGTTCGTACTCTCTTCACACACTTGGACTTCCGAGTCGAAGATTATAGGTAGTGCGTGGAACAATACCTGGCAGGCAATCGGCCAGTGCAACAATATCATCTATGACCTCCAGTCTATGAAACCGGAGTCAATCAAGATGACTGCAGAATCTTTTGCTGCATATATCGCCGAGGTGAGGACTCTCCGTGCCTGGTGTTATTACAACCTCTTCGAGGTGTGGGGCGGCGCTCTTCCGCTTTGTACAACCGTCACCAC
>JABUTQ010000303.1 GCA_021443605.1 Bacteroidales bacterium
ACAGAATATTTCTTGCAATAAAATTCCGCATCGAGGCGGCTCTTGTCGTCCGTCAGGTAGATGTATGGTCTGGTGGGGCCTTTGTTCTCCTTGAGCACTTTTGCAAGCTCCTTGTTGAATTTTGCATTGAGTTTTTCCACCGGAAGATCTATCTTGAGCTTCTTAATCATATTCTCCTTGATGTTGCTCAACAAGGTTATCCCCTTGATTTTGAGGTCATATTTGGGGGGATTGCCATCCTTGCCCCTGAAGCGCATTGCGGTGGAGAGCTTGATGAGCAGGCAGGATCTTATGGTGGTATATTTCATGAATTTCTCGAAATCGCTGCCGAACAATGCGAATTGATATGAGCTGGAAAAATCCTCCACCGTGAATCTGCAGTATTGTGTATTAGAAGCTGAAATCCTTGTTTCACAAGATGTTACGATGCCGGCAACAAACATATCCTTGTTCAGTATGCTTGAAGATTCTTTTTTCTTCCCTTCGAACACCAGTTTTGCCTCTGTGGGAAGCTCCTTTGAAATCTCGTTTACCCTCGCGATTGTGGTGTCTGCAAATTCCTTTATCTCAAACTTGAACGTATCCAACGGATGGGATGAGAGATACATTCCCACTACATCCTTCTCGTGTTTTAGCATTTCGATACGGTCATATTCTATCGGGGCGGGAAACTCGGGACGGACAGGCTTGAGCTCAGCGCTGTCGCCGAAAAGGCTCATTGCCGTACTCATCCGGTCGTTGTGGAACTTGCCGGAATATCTCAGAAGAATCTCAATGAATGTTTCTCCTTTGTCGTTAGTCAAGAAATACTGGGCGCGGCTTGCGGTAGAGATGCTGTCGAAAGCACCGGCATAGGTGAGGCACTCCATCACCTTGCGGTTGAGTACAGTTATAGGTACACGTTCGATAAAGTCGTATATATCAGTGAATTGCCCGCCGGTGTCCCTTATGTCGGTGATTGCATTTATGACATTTGCACCAACCCCCTTGATGCCTGCCATACCGAAGCGGATGTTCCCGTCCTTGTTTACGGAGAAAGTAGCGTAGCTTTCGTTGATGTCGGGGCCGAGCACCGGTATGCCGCTATTGCGGCAATCTTCCATCAGCTTGATAATCTCTTCCATTTTGTCCAGGCTGCGGTTCATGTTGGCCGCCATAAACTCCGAACGGTAGTGTGCCTTGAGGAATGCAGTCTGGTAACCTACCCAGGCATAGCAGGTTGCGTGAGATTTGTTGAAGGCGTAGGAAGCGAATTTCTCCCAGTCTCCCCAGATTTTCTCAAGTATCTTTTCGTCGTGCCCATTTTCCATTCCCCTCTCTATAAACAGTGGCTTGAGTTTGTCCAGCACCTTTTTCTGCTTCTTACCCATAGCCTTGCGGAGGGTATCGCTCTCGCCCCTTGTAAAGTTGGAAAGGAGGCGGGAGAGAAGCATCACCTGCTCTTGATACACCGTAATACCATAAGTATCACTGAGATATGTCTCCATTACCGGAATATCGTACGATATGGGCTTGATGCCGTGCTTGCGGTCGATGAAGTCCGGAATGTAATCCATCGGCCCTGGACGATAGAGGGCGTTCATCGCAATGATATCCTCAAACTTGCTCGGCTTCAGCTCGCGGAGATATTTGCGCATACCGTCCGATTCAAACTGGAACACCGCGGTGGTGTCACCATCGCTGAACAGCTTGTAAGTGGCGGCATCATTCAGCGGAATTGCCTCAACGTCAATGTCAATCCCAAACCGCTGCTTGATAAGCCGGACGCACTCTTTCTGGATGGAGAGCGTTTTGAGGCCGAGGAAGTCCATCTTCAACATACCCACCGCCTCGATATAGTTGCCGCTGTACTGGCTCACAAGCATCTCTTCGTTGCTCTCCCTGTCCTTTACCATGCAGATGGGGATGTAATCGGTGAGGTCTCCGCGCCCGATGATGGTTGCACAGGCGTGAACCCCTGTCTGACGGATGCTCCCTTCGAGTTTTTCGGCAAAATCAAGGGTGTTTTTTATGTTGCTGTCGCCATTCTCGTACTCTTCTATGTATTCGTCAAGGTACTTGTGGCAGTTGGCAAGGGTTGGCTTAACCACCTTCGTCTCCTTTTTCCCGTCCTCGCCCTTGACTTCTATCTCAATATCCCTCGTGGGGACGATATTGGCAAGGTGAGAAGACAATTGAAGGGGAAGATTGTGGATTCTGGCGATATCCTTTATGGCGCTCTTTGCAGCCATAGTGCCGAACGTCACCACGTGGGAGATGTGGTCCTTGCCATATTTCTCTTCTACATAATGATATACCCCACCGCGGCCGTCGTCATCGAAATCGATGTCGATATCGGGCATCGAGATACGGTCCGGATTGAGGAATCGCTCAAACAGGAGGTCGTATTTCAGAGGGTCTATGTTGGTGATATGCAGACAGTAAGCCACAACGCTTCCGGCGGCGCTACCTCGTCCGGGCCCTACCCAGGTTCCTTGGTTTCTCGCAGCTCGGATAAAGTCCTGCACAATGAGGAAGTAATCGGGGAATCCCATCGTGCTGATGGTCTTCAGCTCGAAATCTATGCGTGTCGCCTGCTCTTCCGAAAGGTTATTGCCATATCGTTCGGCAGCCCCCTTGTAACACAACTCACACAGATATGCGACCGACCAGGTAAATTCCTCTCCGCGGCTGTTTCCCTTTTCATCGTTCTTTCCGGCATCAATCACCTCTTTGTATTTTTCCAAGTGAATGGAGATGTCTTTCGTAAACTCCTCGGGGAGAGGAAATTTCGGAAGGATATGGGCCGAATCGATGCTGTATCGTTCCACCTTTTCGGCAACCTCCAGGGTGTTGGATATCACCTCCGGATGGTCCGAAAAGATTTCCTCCATCTCGTCCTGTGTTTTGAGATACTCCTGCTGGGTGTATCTCAGACGCTTGGGCTCGTCATACAACTCGTTTGTAATCAAGCAGATAAGCCGGTCGTGAGCCGGGCCGTCCTCCTTGCTCACAAAGTGGACGTCGTTGGTGGCGATTACCTTGATGTCATATTTCTTCGCGAGCTCGAATATTTTCTCGTTGACAACTTCCTGCGCCGGATACACCTCGGTGTTCGCCCCAGGGACATCGGTTTTGTGGCGCATCACCTCAAGGTAGTAATCGTCTCCGAAGAGATTCTTGTACCACTTAATCTGCTCTTCAGCACCGGCAATGTCACCGTTCCCAATTGCCCTGGCAATCTCTCCGGCAAGGCAGGAGCTTGAACAAATCAAATCTTCGTGATATTTCTCCAGCAGCTCGTGGTCTATCCTTGGCTTGTAATAAAATCCTTCTATAAATGCCAAAGAGCTGAGTTTTACAAGATTACGATACCCATTCAGGTTTTTTGCAAGGAGAATCAGGTGGTAAGAACTCTGGTCTTCGCGCCCCCTTTTCTCGAAGCGGGTGCCCCTCGAGATATAAAACTCCGAACCGATGATCGGCTTTACGTTCGGGTGGGCATCGGCAAACTTGAAAAACTCCTTTACACCATACATATTGCCATGGTCGGTGATGGCAAGCGCAGTCTGCCCGTCGGAGTCTGCTTTATTGAAAAGGGCTTCGATAGAGGACGCTCCATCGAGGATGGAGTACTGCGTGTGGACGTGCAGGTGTACGAATCGAGACATCTCTGATAGGGATATTTCGTTAGATTAATGCCTCTCCGGTCATCTCTGCCGGCTGAGGTATTCCCATAAGTTTCAACATTGTGGGAGCGATGTCGGCAAGCCTGCCGTCCTTTACGCTCTTGACGTCGTCATCTACTACTATAAACTGCACTTTGTTGAGTGAGTGGGCGGTGTTGGGGGTGCCGTTGGGGTTCACTGCATTGTCTGCATTGCCGTGATCGGCTGTCACGAGCACCGTGTATCCGTTTGCCCTTGCGGTCTCTACAACTTCTCCGGCGAGGCGGTCTATAGTCTTGACAGCCTTGACGATAGCATCATAAACGCCAGTGTGCCCCACCATATCGCCATTGGCAAAATTGAGGATAATCATATCGTGCTTCTGTGTGGCGATGTCCTTTACGAGGGCCTCTTTCACCTCTATTGCGCTCATTTCGGGCTTGAGGTCGTATGTGGCAACCTTGGGAGATGCTATCAGGATACGGTCTTCGCCCGGGAACTCTGCCTCGCGGCCGCCGTTGAAGAAGAATGTGACGTGGGCATATTTTTCGGTCTCTGCGATGCGGAGCTGTTTCTTCCCTGCATCTGAAACCACCTCACCTATAGTCTTTTGTACGTTTTCTTTATCAAACAGGATATGGAGTCCCGTGAACTTGTCGTCGTAAGGGGTGAGACAGCAGTAATAGAGCGGGAGGGTGTGCATGCCTGCCTCCGGCATATCCTGCTGAGTGAGGACGGATGTCATTTCACGGGCGCGGTCGTTGCGGAAATTGTAGAATATTACTGCATCGTTTGCCTTGATTGTGCCGACGGGGTTTCCGCTTTCGTCAACGATGCAGATTGGTTTGATGAATTCGTCTGTGACCTCTGCATCGTATGAGGCCTGGATGGCAGCCACTGCATCGGTGGCCTTTGTGCCGATTCCGTTCACGATAAGGTCGTAGCCCTCTTTCACCCTGTCCCAGCGTTTGTCGCGGTCCATTGCGTAATATCTTCCCACAACAGAAGCAATCTTGCCGGCAGAGCCGTTCATCTTCTGCTGAAGCTCCTCCACAAACCCTTTTCCGCTGCGGGGGTCGGTGTCACGTCCGTCCATAAAGCAGTGGACGAATACGTTTTCAAGCCCTTCCTGTTTTGCAACGTTCAGAAACTCATAGAGATGATTCAAAGAGCTGTGGACGCCGCCGTGGCTGCAGAGCCCCATGAAATGGAGATTGCATCCACTCTCTTTCACATATTTGTAAACAGCAGCTATCTCTTTATTTTCCAGAAGAGTATGGCTCTTGCAAGCGCGGTTTATCTTCACAAGGTCCTGATATACTATGCGGCCGCCGCCGATGTTGAGGTGCCCCACTTCAGAGTTTCCCATCTGTCCGTCGGGAAGGCCCACGTCCTCTCCGCAGGCGTTGAGGAACGAGTAGGGATATTTGGCACGGAGTGCATCAAGATTGGGTGTGCCTGCAGAATAAATTGCATTTGACTGGTCGTGAGGCCCTTCGCCCCATCCGTCAAGAATCATTAAAAGAACTTTTTTATCCATATTTTTTACTAATTTTGCCAATTGTATAATAGTGTGCAAATATAGTTTTCATACCATTTATTAGGAAAAAAATTTATCAACAAATCATATTATGTTTCGTAGCAATAAAAAGAAAGAGGGGAAGAAGAACGATAAAAAGGGCTTGAAGGGCAAAACCAGGAAAGACGATAAGAGAAAAGTTTCTGTAAAGGAGTCTAAAGGCGTGAGATTCAGTACGAAAGGGAGGCGCAGCAGAAGCATTGCCGAGTATGAGGGGACAGTCTCAATTGCCCGTGACGGCTTTGGTTTCGTGACGGTAGAGGGTCTTGAAAGCGATATTTTCGTCACCCAGCAGCATCTGCGTGGGGCCCTCAACGGTGATTTCGTGAAAGTTGCGGTCCGCAAGCAGCGGGAGGGGAGCAGACGCACCGAGGGTGAGATAGTGAAGATAATCGAGCGGAGCCGCAAACCACACATCGGAATTTTGATGGTGAAGGGGAAAAACGTCTGGGCAATAGTGGAGAGCCGCACTATGCCTTATGACATTAAAATCCCCGTAAACAGTCTTGACGAACTCCCCACGATAGGTGGCATAAAGGCCGCATCGGGGGTAAAGGTGGCGGTGGTGGTCACAGAGTGGCCCCGCGGCAGTGTGGAGCCGTTCGGAAAAATAGTTGACGTGCTTGGCGAGCCGGGTGAGAACAATGCCGAGATGCATGCCATCCTTGCAGAATATATGTTGCCGTATCGTTTTGAACCTGAAGTGGTTGCGGCTGCAGAAAAAATTTCCGAGACCATTACCGAAGAGGAGATTGCCGCAAGGCGCGATTTCAGGAACGTCACCACTTTTACCATAGACCCCACCGATGCAAAAGATTTCGACGATGCCCTTTCATTCAGAAAGCTCGACAACGGCCATTACGAAGTGGGAGTTCATATCGCTGACGTATCGTATTATGTAAAGCCGGGCGATATCGTTGACAAAGAGGCATATAACAGAGCCACATCTGTCTATCTCGTGGATCGCACCGTGCCGATGCTTCCCGAAAATCTCTCCAACAAACTTTGCTCGCTGAGGCCGGGAGAAGACAAACTCTGCTTCTCGACCGTCTTCGAGATGGATGATTCGGCAAAGGTTCACGATATATGGTTTGGCCGCACAATCATCAATTCAGATTGCCGTTTCGACTACGAAGAGGCGCAGCAGGTGATAGAGACCGGCGAAGGGCGTCTGAACGAAGAGATAGGCATCTTGCACAAGATTGCCACGATATTGAGGACCAAGAGGTTTGACAGCGGAGCGGTGAATTTCGAGCGTCCGGAAATGAAAGTGCTTGTGGATGAGACGGGGAAGCCGGTTGAGGTGTTCCAGAAGATAAGCCGCGAGAGCAACTTCCTGATAGAGGAGTTTATGCTCCTTGCAAACCGGAGCGTAGCGGAATTTGTGACCAGGAAATGCGGAATGCGCAAACCGACATTCGTCTATCGTATCCACGAGCTTCCGAATCAGGAAAAGCTCGGTGCGCTTAGGTCGTTTGCCCACAACTTCGGCCACAAGCTCGGAGCAACCGAGACTTCGCGCCAGACTTCCAAGAGCCTCAACAAGCTGCTGACCAGTGTGAAAGGGACGGCGGAAGAGTCTGCAATAGAGATGCTTGCGCTCCGTTCGATGGCTCGTGCAAGATATTCTACGGAAAATGTCGGCCACTACGGCCTCGCCTTCAGATATTACACCCATTTCACAAGCCCCATCCGTCGCTATCCCGACCTTATGGTGCACCGTCTGCTGGCGCTCTATCTCGACGGGGCCAAGAGCCAGAACAGGGAAGAATACGAGGAGAAATGCAAGTATTCTTCTGAAAGAGAGCAGGTTGCAACTGATGCCGAAAGGTCGAGCATCAAATACAAGCTTGTAGAATTTATGCAGGACAAAGTGGGGCAGGTGTTCGAAGGGACCGTTTCCGGCCTCACCGATTGGGGAATGTATGTTGAGATTGACCCCACGAAGATAGAGGGGATGGTGCCCCTTCGCGAGATTCGCACCGATTTCTTCTCTTTCGATGCCGATACATATAAGATTGTCGGCAAGGCCACTGGGCGCAGCTATACCCTCGGCAGCAAGGTGAAGGTGCGTGTGGTAAGGGCAAGTCTCGAACAGAAACTTCTCGATTACGAGTTGGTGGAGGAGTGATATGAGTGACAAAAAGGGGACAGCAACCGTTGTAAAGCATACCGGCAGCCACTACCTTTTGAGCGAACTCCCCTCGTGGAATCTTTTTCCGGCCGTGATGCGTGGCAAAATCAGGCTAAAGGGGGTAACAACCACAAATCCCGTTGCGGTGGGAGATGTGGTCGATTACACATTCGACGGCACGATGGGGACGATAGACAAAATATATCCCCGCAGGAATTATATCATCCGCAAGAGCACCAATCTCTCCCGCGAAAATCATATCATTGCGGCCAATCTCGACAGGGTGTTTCTTGTTGTGACGATAGCCTTTCCTGAGGTGAAACTCGCTTTTGTGGACAGGTTTCTCGTCACTTGTCAAGCATACGGAGTTCCGGTCACGATTCTGATAAACAAATGTGACCTTTGTGCAGACGACGCTTTTGATGCCGCAGTCAAATCTTTCGAAGAAATATACGAGGGGGCCGGATATGAATGCATCGAGGTGTCTGCTCGTAATGGTTTGAATATCAATCGTGTAAAGGAATTATGCAGCGGCTCGCTGTCGTTGTTTTCCGGGGTTTCGGGAGTTGGGAAATCGTCCTTGATAAAGGCGATTGATCCTGCAATCGATGCCAAGACGGGAGAAATTTCGATGGCTCACCTGCAAGGGAGACATACGACCACCTTCTATGAGATGTATCCCGTGGATGGAGGAGAGGGGGGCTTTATCATAGACACTCCGGGTATTCGTGGTTTTGGTCTGGTGGATCTTGGAAATGAGGAGCTGAGCGCCTACTTCCCCGAGATGCTCCGTGTGATGGACGGGTGCCGTTTCAAGCCCTGCACCCATACTCACGAACCCCATTGTGCTGTAAAAGAGGCTGTTGAAGCAGGAGAAATATCGGCGGAGAGATACAATTCTTATCTCGGAATGCTCGAAGAAGAAACAAAATACCGGAAATGACTTCTTCTGATATCTCCATCAACAGACAGATACTCCGTCTGGCCATCCCAAGCATTTTGGCAAATATCACCGTGCCGATAGTCGGGATAGTCGATTTGGCGATAGCCGGACATATCGGGGACGCCACCACGATGGGGGGAATCGCCATTGGCACAATGCTGTTCGATTTGCTCTACTGGAATATGGGTTTTCTCCGTGTGGGCACCGGCGGAATCACCGCGCAGGCCTATGGCAGAGGCGATTTTCACAAGGCGGTTGAAACTTTTTGTCAGGGGATTATCACAGCGTGGGGCGTTGCGGCAATCATATTGGCGCTGCAGACACTCTTCATTTTTGTGGCGTTTCTTCTTGTAGACTGCACTCCCGAAGTTGAAATTTTGGCAAAAGAATATTTCTTCATCCGAATCTGGGCTGTCCCCGCCACCTTGTCGCTGATGGTCTTCAGGGGGTGGTTTATTGGGATGCAAAACACGGTATTCCCTATGATTCTGGATATTACGGTGAACGTTATCAATGCGGCGGCAAGTTATTTCTTCGCCGTGAGTATGAAAATGGGGATAGCGGGTGTGGCATACGGCACCATTTTGGCGCAATACATCGGGTTCACTCTTGCCATTATCCTGATAGTGAGTCGATACAAGGCTTTGTTCAAGGGGCTGGTTGTGCGAGCCTGTGTCCGCTGGAACGAGATTCGAAGCTTCTTCAAGATAAATTCCGACCTATTCCTCCGCTCGCTTATGATGTTGGTTGTCTATACGGGATTTACTTCTATTTCAGCTACTTATGGTGATACGGAACTGGCTGTGGGGGCGCTTATGATGAAAATGCTGCTGCTCTACTCTTATTTTGTGGATGGATTCGCGTATGCCGGTGAGGCTCTTTCGGGCAGGTTCATAGGGGCCCGAGATTCGTCCCATCTGAAAGAGACCGTAGGCAAGCTATTTGTCTGGTGCTTCGCAATCGGAATCGTCTCCACCTTTGCCTACGCCTTTTTCGGACGCCCGATGGTACATATCTTTTCATCCGATGCCGAAGTTATAGCAGGGTGCGAGCCGTATCTTTTCTGGCTTCTTCTTATGCCTGTAATCAGCTGTATTGCATTTACTTGGGATGGAATCTACATCGGAGCTACAGCCTCAGCCGCCTTGCGAAACAGCATGGTCTGGTCCGCCTCCTCATTTGTCATAACCTACATCGCCTTGAAGGGGCTTCTCGGCATTCAGGCCCTCTATCTTGCCTACTTCATCCACCTCTTTGTCCGCAGCCTCTACCTCACCCTCGTGTGCCGGAAGAATGTTTTTGTTGTGCGGTGATTCTCACTTCCGGCAGTCTTTGCGCGAAGCCATATTTTTCACTACTTTTGCAAGCGTAAGCCGTTAAAGCAATGTATCGGATAGAAGAAATAAACGACATCGTTAAAAAGAGCCTGGCAGTAACCGAGTTTGGAGACAGGCCGCAAACACTTTATGAACCACTGACTTATATGATTTCCATCGGAGGGAAGAGAATCAGGCCGCGCCTTTGTCTGCTTGCCTTCAACCTCTTTTCCGACAATATCGACAACGGAATCATCGGCCCGGCAATGGCTCTGGAGATTTTCCACAGTTTCACCCTCATACACGACGACATAATGGACAAGGCCGATACCCGCCGCGGACAGATGACCGTCCACAAAAAGTGGAACGACAACTGTGCAATCCTCAGCGGCGACGTAATGTGCATAATATCATACAGATACCTTGCGCAACACAAGGGTGTTAAGCTCCCTGCCATTTTGGAATTGTTTACCACCACGGCCACTCAGGTATGCGAGGGGCAGCAATACGATATGGATTTCGAAGAGATTCCATTTATCACGATGCAGGATTACGAGATGATGATCGGCCTCAAGACGGCTGTCCTCATCGCCTGCTCGGCAAAGATGGGAGCCCTCGCCGCAGATGCTCCGCAGGAAATGTGCGATGCCCTCTACGACTTCGGCTACAAGCTCGGGATAGCATTCCAGATTGCAGATGACTATCTCGACACCTTCGGCAATCCCAACGTCTTTGG